>NZ_DCYC01000023.1:0-10315 GCF_002330965.1 Arsenicicoccus sp. UBA2120 | reverse complement strand
CAAACCCGGGGCGGTTCACCTGGACCATCACCAACGTCCGCGACGACGGCTCGATCACCATCCGCAAGACCGGTCGCAGGTTCGGCGGCTCGATCCTCCTCCCGGCGTCCTATGTGGCCGAGCACGTCGATCTCGGGTACGCGGTCACCGCCCACCGCGCCCAGGGCGTCACCGTCGACACCGCCCACGTTCTGGTCGAGCCCACCACGACGCGGGAGAATTTCTACGTCGCGATGACAAGAGGCATGCGTTCCAACCGTGCGTATGTGATCCTCGACCGGATTGACGATGCTCACACGGAGTCGCATCCGGGCGAGAACCCGGATGCCACCGGCAGGAGCGTGCTGAACGGGGTGCTCCAGCACGTCGGCGCTGAGCTGTCCGCGCACGAGACCATCACCGCCGAACACGAGCAGTGGGGCTCCATCGCCCAACTCGCTGCGGAGTACGAGACGATCGCCGCCGCTGCGCAACGCGACCGCTGGGCGAGCCTGGTTCGTGCATCGGGGCTCACCGCCGAGCAAGTCGACACCGTGCTCGACTCGGAAACGTTCGGCGCACTCACCGCCGAGCTGCGAAGGGCCGAGGCGAATCACCACGACATGGACCGACTGCTCCCGCGCCTCGTCGCCGCGCGCGGGTTCGGTGATGCTGACGACATCGCTTCCGTCCTTCACCACCGCGTCGAACGCGCGACCGCACGGCCGGCAGGGTCGGGCCGCACCCGCAAGGCACCGCGGTTGATCGCCGGCCTCGTCCCGCACGCCGACGGCCCGATGTACACGGACATGCGCCGAGCACTTGATGAGCGGCGTGAACTGATCGAGGCCCGCACCGACGCGGTACTCGACGCCGCACGCGACGCCCGGGAAGCCTGGACGAAACCGCTCGGCGTGCCTCCTCGCGATTCGCGGAAGGCAACAGCATGGCGGCGACATGCCCGCACAGTCGCGGCCTACCGGGACCGGTATCGCATCACCGACGACACACCCCTCGGATGGCCCCCTCAGTCAACCGCCCAGAAGATCGACGCCGCCCGTGCCAGAACAGCACTCGACAAGGCAAGGGACATCTCTCGTGAACACACAGCGAATGTCGAGCGTTCGCCGGTCGAGCAAGTCTTTCTCGGCCCGAGCCTGTGATCTAGGCCTGCCCCACAGTGCCTTGCCGACACGTGTTGATTGGGGTGTGGAATGGACTCCGAGCGGGATAATAGTGTGCGCGCCTTCAAAGAGTTCGATCTGGTTGCGTATGCCCCTGATCGCGACGCTCCACGATGCACCTGGTGCCGGGCGGCATCGGGCATCCTCCCGAGGGCGACGCGCGTAAGCGTCGACGCAGCGCGCCACACGTGCACCGCTCACACCCGAGGTGCCTCAACCCGTACGTTGCGCACCGCCCCTCGCGATATCGCCGCCGTGATCGCCAGCTGAGGTGGCCACCCCTGCCGCACGCTGGAGCGCTTGTATCACGTTCCGGAGTTCGGGTACACCACGCAGCCCGACTGCGGTCGGGTAGAGCCGGCAGGCCAGAGCGGGGGCTGCTCCTTGACGGGCGAAAGGGTCGGCGCCGTTGATGAGGATTGTCGGTGACCCCGTGAATCCCCGTTGCTGGGCTTGCTCATCGCTGACGACGATGGAGCGGTGTACTCGCGCGTCTGTCCCGCACTGGCTCACGGCAGCCGTGATCAGCCGCACCGCGGCTGCCTCGCTGGCGCAGTCCGGGACGACGAGCAGCTCAACGTCGATCGTCTTCATCACCACCGATGGTTTGAGCGCGCAGTCGTAGGGCGTTGGCGATGACGCTGACGCTGGAGAGGGCCATGGCGGCGGCGGCGATGATGGGTGAGAGCAGGAGCCCGAAGACGGGGTAGAGGACGCCGGCGGCGATGGGGATGCCGAGGGCGTTGTAGACGAAGGCGAAGAACAGGTTCTGCCGGATGTTGGCCATGGTCTTTTCGGAGAGAAGACGTGCGCGCACGATCCCGGTGAGGTCGCCCTTGAGCAGGGTGATGCCGGCGCTTTCCATGGCGACGTCCGTGCCTGATCCCATGGCGATGCCGACGTCGGCGGAGGCCAGGGCTGGCGCGTCGTTCACGCCGTCGCCGGCCATCGCGACGACGTGACCTTCGCCGCGGAGCTTGGTGACGATGTCACTCTTGTGGTCGGGCAGCACTTCGGCCTCGACGTGATCGATGCCGAGCGTCTTGGCGACTGCCTGGGCGGTGACCCGGTTATCGCCGGTGAGCATGACGACGTCGATGCCGTCCGCGCGCAGAGCCTTCAGGGCGGCGGGGGTGGTTTCCTTGATGGGGTCGGCGATCGCGAACATACCAGCGGAGTGGTCGTCGATTCCGATGTGGATGACGGTCGCACCGTCGCCGCGGAGCTCGTCGGCGCGGGCGGCGAGCGGGCTCGTGTCGAGGCCCTCAGAGTTGAGGAACGTCGCGCTTCCGATGGTCACCCGGTGGCCGTCGACGGTCCCCAGGACGCCGCGCCCGACGGGTGAGTCGAAGTCGGTCACGTCTGGAATGTGCAGGCCTCGCTGGGTGGCGGCTTCGATGATGGCCATGGCGAGTGGGTGCTCGGAGGCGCGTTCGACGCCGGCGGCGATGCGCAGCAGCTCGTTGTCATCACGGTCGCTGCCGGTGGTGACGATGCCGGTGACGGTGGGTCGTCCTTCGGTGAGTGTGCCGGTCTTGTCAACGACCAGGGTGTCGACCTTCTCCATGCGTTCGAGGGCTTCGGCGTTCTTTATCAGGACGCCCAGGCCTGCGCCGCGACCGACACCGACCATGATCGACATGGGGGTGGCCAGCCCGAGCGCGCAGGGGCAGGCGATGATCAGGACCGCCACGGCGGCGATGAGGGCGTGGGCGAGCTTCGGGTCCGGGCCGACCAGTGCCCAGACGATGAACGCGACCACGGCGATGGTGATGACGGCGGGCACGAAGATGCCGGCCACCTTGTCGGCCATCCGCTGGATCGGGGCGCGGGAGCGTTGCGCGTCGGCGACCATGGCAACGATTCGGGCGAGCATGGTGTCGCGTCCGACCTTCTCGGCGCGCATGACCAGGGCGCCGCTGCCGTTGATGGTGCCGCCGATGACGGTGTCGCCGCTGTTCTTGGTGACCGGCATGGACTCACCAGTGACCAGGGACTCATCGACGGCGGAGCGGCCATCCTCCACGGTTCCGTCGACCGGTACCGCCTCGCCGGGGCGGACCCGGAGGCGGTCACCGAGCTGGACGGTGTCGAGGGGGATCTCTTCGTCGTCGCCGTCGGCGGTGATGCGGCGGGCGGTCTTGGGGCTGAGATCGAGCAGGGCTTTGATGGCGCCGGAGGTCTGCTCGCGGGCGCGCAGCTCCAGGACCTGCCCCAGCAGGACCAGGGTGGTGATGACGGCGGCGGCTTCGAAGTAGACGTCGACGGTGCCCGCGTCACCGCGGAAGGAGTCGGGGAAGACACCCGGCGTGAAGGTGGCGATCACGCTGAACAGCCACGCGATTCCGGTGCCCATCGCGATCAGGGTGAACATGTTGAGGTTGCGGGTGCGGACCGAGGCCCAGCCGCGGACGAAGAAGGGCCACCCGGCCCACAGCACGACGGGTGTGCCGAGCGCCAGCTGGAGCCACACCGAGGTACGGGCCGGGATGAGGTCGTGCAGCCACGGGATGAAGTGGCGTCCCATCTCAAGGACGACGGTGGGGATCGTCAGCGCGGTGGCGACCCAGAACCGGCGAGTCATGTCGGCTAGCTCGGGGCTGGGGCCGGTATCGGCGGTGACGGTCACCGGCTCCAGGGCCATCCCACAGATGGGGCAGGACCCGGGCCCGGGGCGGCGGATCTCTGGATGCATAGGGCAGGTCCACTCCGTCGCCTCGCCGCTGATGGGCGCATCGTGGCTGGCGGCGGGCATTGTTGCATGTTCGGCTGCGGGACCGATGAACGCGGCGGCGTCCGCGTGGAATCGGTCACGGCAATGCTCCGAGCAGAAGTGGTACTGCTGACCGTCGTGGTCGAGGACGGGTGCTGTCGAGGCGTTTACGTTCATGCCGCACACGGGATCTGTGAGCGGCTCCGTCGCGGTGGATTGGTCGTAGTGGTGCTCGTGGTTCATCACGGTTGGCTCTCCTGCGCGAGCGCGTCCATCGGTGTCCATGCCCGGGCGGGGAGCGTGGCGGCCAGCGCCCTGGGTGTCGCGAAGGTCATGCGGTGTCCTTCGTTCTGGCTGTCGACGCTGATGGGACCAGTTCGCCCGTCTGGGCCTCCACCTTGATGAGTGGACACCGGCCAACTGGGCGACATCCGCCTCGGACGGTTCCCTCGCAGTTGCCGCAGGTTCATGGCGGGCAGCCGAATATGTGTCTTTGTGGTGATCATCCGCTTCTTCCTGGACTCGGACCAGTTAACACCATATACCCCGCCGGGGTATATGCACAGCAGCGGGTTGTTTTCTGTGTCGGGGCGCAGAGGCCGTGGCCTGGTGAGAACTAGGGCAAGGTCGGGTCGTGGGGGTCCGTCAGGATGGGTTTCCCCTGTTTCCGTGGTTCATCCACAGCATCATGGCGCCCATCATGGCGAGGCAGCCCAGGGCGTAGAGGAGGCCGCCGGCGCCGAGGCCGCCGGCGGCGATGAGCATTCCGATGACGACGAGCATGGGCACGCACATGAGCCACATCAGCCAGCCGTGACCGTGCCCGGGGCTGGGAGCCGGGGTCTCGGGTGTGGGTGTCTGGGTAGGTTGCGTGAACTGTGCGTAGTCGTTGGACGGTGAGTGCCGCGTGGCCATGGTGGGTCTCCTTCGTATGTTCGTCCCGGGCCGTTTGCCCTGTGTCTTCAGACTCGTCGCCCGATGTGGCGGTATGGCCTTGGGTTGATGAAGGGTGGGTCAAGATGTCGGCCGGGTCACTGGACGACGACTTCGGTGGTTGCTCCGGCATCGGTGGTGCGAAGGACCTTCCCGTCGACGACAACGATGATCTCGACCTTGCCGTCAGTGGTGCGCTCGGCGAACAGGGAATCGGCGGTGCCGATGGTGTCGGGGTGCAGGGTCCAGGTCGTGCCGGCGTCGTCACTTGTCGCCAAGCGTCCAGCGCTGGTGGTGGTGACGATGGTCTGCTCGTCTGCCCACGCGACCAGCACCGCGGTCTCCGGTGGCGTGAGCTTCTGCCAGGTCGCTGCGTCGTCAGTGCTGAGGAGCAGGCCTGCAGCGGTCGTGGCCAGGAGAGTCCCGGAGGTGGGTGAGGCGGCCAGTGCCCGGGGTGGGGCGGCGATGCTGCGGTCTGTCCAAGAGCGGCCGTCCGTGCTGGTGCGCAGGGTCCCGTCGAATCCGGTCACGCCCTTGGGTCCGACGGTGAGGGCATGGAAGTCGGATTCTCCACCTCGCGAGGTGACCTGCCAGCTGAGGCCGCCATCGGCGGAGGTGATGAGCCCGACCGGCTGAGGCAGATCGACCCCGATGCCCGGATGGCCGGAGGCGTAGAAGGTGCCGTTGGGTCCGACAGCGAAGCCCATCAGGTCGATGATCGGCCCGTTCTGGCTCAGCTCGCCCTTGACATGACGGAAGAGCCCTTCGTGGGTGGCCAGCAGTAGCTCGCCAGTCTCCGGGTCTCGCGCAACGGCGTGGATGTGAGTGATGGCGATCGGCGCGTTCGACTCATCCGCTTCCGATGGAGGGCTTGAAGCCGTCCCGGCAGGTCGGGAGCCGGATGCGTCCGGCGCGGTCGTAGCCACGCAGGCGGACAGACCACCGAAGGCGAGGACCAGGGCACCGGCTGACAGCGCCCGCAGCACTGGCCCGTTCACTTGGCATACTCCAGGGCGATCATCATGCCAGCCTCGGCGTGGTAGATGTTGTGGCAGTGGATCATCCAGTCGCCCGCGTTGTCGGCATCGAGGTCGATCGCGAAGGACTGCATCGGCGCCATCAGGACGGTGTCCTTGCGCAGACCAGAGGGCAGCGCGAACGTGTGACCGTGCAGGTGCAGCGGGTGGGTCATCATCGTCATGTTGACGGCGTTGATCCGCAGCCGTTGCCCGGCCGTGACGGTGAGGGGTTCGTTCTTCCCGAACTGGGCCCCATTGATGCCCCACCGGTAGGGCTTCATCGAGCCCTGGAGATTCAGGTCGACGGTCGCATCCGGTGCCTTGGCGGGCAGCTTCGCGGACTCCGCCGGCTGCAACTGGGAACCGATCAGCACCTGCCCGGACAACTCGGGTGGGGTGACATCCGCACCGGGCGCGGCACCGCCCGCGGTGCGGACCAGGGCCATGGCCTGGCCGCCGCTGGTCTTGCCGAACGGCCTGGCCACCAGCGGGAAAGCCCCGTCCTTGAGGGTGACGACCGCGTCGTAGCGTTCGCCCATCCCGATGTAGAAGGCATCGACCTCGCTCGGCTGGACCGCATGCCCGTCGGTGTGCGTGATGGTCATCCGGTGCCCGCCCAAAGCGACGGTGAAGATCGTGTCGGAGGCAGCGTTGATGATCCGCAGCCGGACCTTCTGGCCGGGTTTGGCGGTCAGGACCTCGGGATCGGTGGGGGGTCTGCCGTTGACCAGGAAGAACGGGTATGTGACATCGCCGGCGTCGCCCCACGGCCCGGCACCCATCGACATCCCGCCCATCGAGCCGTGGTCCATCCCGCCCATGTCGCCGGAGGATGCGGTGCCGCCGTCGGCGATGAGCTTCTTGAGCACGGCGTCGGGGGTGGTGCCGGTCCCGTCGATCCAGTCATCGAGGACGACGATCCACTCGGCGTCATATCCGCCTTGTTCGTTGGGGTCGTCGATCACCATCGGTGCGTACAGGCCGCGGTCGAGCTGGACGCCGACATGCGGGTGGAAGAAGTAGGTGCCGGGGTCGGGGACGGTGAACTCGTACACGTACTGGGCGCCTGGCTTGACCGGGTCCTGGGTCAGGCCAGGGACCCCATCGGCGGCGTTGCGCAATCGGATGCCGTGCCAGTGGATGGTGGTGTCCGCGGGCAGCTGGTTGTCCAGCGTGAGCCGTAGGAAGTCACCCGCGGTCGCCCGGACCAAAGGCCCGGGGGCGACGTCTCCGTATGCCCAGGTCGACACCTGCCGTCCGCCCAGGTCGAGGGTGACCGGTTTCGCTGTGAGGGTCTTCTCGATCAGTTTCTGCCCCGGGGACGGCGGGATCGGGGTCGGCGTGCCGAACGTACGGGACGGCGTACCGGTAGACCCGGGCGATGATGTACAGGCGGCTAGGGCCGCGGTCGCGGCGACACCCAGGCCGCCGAGCAGGACGTTGCGGCGGGACAGTAGGGGCGAGGTCATGATGCCTTTCCGGGTCGGGGAGAGAGAGTCAGTGGCCGTCGGCGATCAGACGGCGACGCTGTTCGTACTCCTCGGGGGTGACCTCGCCACGGGCCAGGCCTTCCTTGAGCAGGGTCAGCGGGTCCGGGCGGTCAGCCCCGGCGGTCGTGCGATCGCGTCCGGGAAGCAGTGCCCGGATGACCAGGACGATGACGAGCCAGAACGCGAGAGTGCCGCTCCCCATGATCAACCACATCCACCACTCCATGCCGTAGCCCCACATCATGAGCGTGCTCCTTGCCATTGCCGTCGTCGTGAACCCAGTGGTGTCGACACGATCCATCCTGTGCGGTGTAGGTCGTGATCAGACTCTCGCTGAGTTGAGGTTTGACGAAGATCCGGGACGCGCTACCGACGAGGCGGCGTCGACAGCACGGGTGGGCGAGAACGGTGGGAGAGAATGTCGAGTGTGAGCACCACACACCCAACCCCCGGACCAAGTGTTCTCGTCATCGAGGATGAGAAGACTCTCGCCGGGATGATCGGCGCCTACCTGTCCCGCGCCGGGTACCAGGCTCGCGTCGTGCACACCGGACCGGAAGGGGTGCAGGCGGTGCGTGATCAGACGCCCGACGTGGTGATCCTCGACCTCGGGCTGCCCGGACTCGACGGCATCGAGGTGTGCCGCCAGATCCGCACTTTCACGGACTGCTACGTCATCGTCGTCACCGCCCGCAAGGATGAGATCGACACCCTCATCGGCCTGTCCGTCGGCGCCGACGACTACGTCACCAAACCGTTCAGTGTTCGCGAGCTCGTCGCGCGGGTTCAGACCGTCCTGCGCCGACCCCGCACCGGCACGTCCCGTGCCCATCGTCAGGAGCCGGTGTGGGTGTTCGGGGAACTTCACGTGGACTCGGTTGGCCAGCAGGTCCACCTCGCCGGTGATCCGGTGGCGCTCACCCCCACGGAAAGAGACCTGCTGATGACACTCGCCGAACGGCCCACCATGGCCTTCTCCCGCCGCCAGCTGATCGACGAGGTCTGGGGCGACGACTGGGTCGGTGATGAACACCTGGTCGATGTCCACATCGCCCACCTCCGCCGAAAGCTCGGCGATGACCCGGACACGGCCCGCTACATCAGCACCGTGCGCGGCATCGGCTACCGGATGGGCAAGGGATGAACACCTCACCCGGCGCCCATGCGTCCCACGGCCTCGCGTCCCGACTGCTGGCCGGGCAGTCGATCGTCCTCGTTGCCGGCGCCCTCACCGCCGGACTGGTCGCCACGATCATCGGCCCCCCGATCTTCCACGACCACCTCCTCCAAGCCGGCCACCCGTCGAACTCGCCCGAGCTGGCCCATATCGAGATGGCCTACCGGGACGCCTCACTCATCTCGGTCGGCGTGGGGCTGCTCATCTCCCTGCTGGCCGCCACCGCAGTGACTTGGTTCCTCACCCGGCGTCTGCGACGCCCCCTGGACCAAGTAACCCACGCCGCCCGAGAGCTCAGCAGAGGCCACTACGCCACGAGGGTCCCACTGGTCGGTTCCGGCACCGAGTTGGAGACCCTCGCAACCGCGTTCAACACCATGGCGGCCCGGCTCGAAGGGGTCGAGGACACCCGCCGGCGGATGCTCTCCGACCTCGCGCACGAGCTGCGGACCCCGATCGCCACCCTGAGCGCCTACCACGAGGGCCTGCACGACGGCATCGCCTCCCTCGGACCCGACTCCCGCGCCGCCCTGACCGAGCAGACCGAGCGACTCACTCGGTTGGCCGACGACATCGACGAGGTCTCCACAGCCGAAGAAGGCCGCCTCGACCTCGATCTGCACGACCACGCCGTTGCCGACCTGCTCTGGGCCGCCCACGAAGGAATGCGAGAGCGCTACGCCGCCCAGGGCGTCAGCCTCGTCATCGACCCCACGGCGGCAGCAGGCCTCGCCGTGAAGGTTGACCGGCACCGCATCGGGCAGGTCCTGACCAACCTCCTGACCAACGCCCTCCGGCACACGCCACCCGGGGCGACCGTCACCGTCGCCGCCCAACGCGACGGGGCGGAAGTCGGCATCAACGTCACCGACAACGGCGAAGGCATGACACCCGAGCAGCTAGAGCACGCCTTCGAACGGTTCTACCGCGGGGACTCGGCACGCACTCGCGACCGCACCGGCTCCGGCATCGGCCTCACCATCAGCAAAGCCATCGTCGACGCCCACGGCGGCAGCATCACCGCCGCAAGCGCAGGTTCCAGCCTCGGGACCACCTTCATAGTCAGCCTGCCCACGACGCTCAATGACCAGAGCCGTTGAGCAGTACAGCCTGGAGGCCGCCCGCGAGAACGTCGAAGACCTGGCAGGCTGATCGTACTCGGTCCGCGACATTGCAGCCTGCGCTGAAGGATCAAATCGCCAGCAACCAAACGCAGACAAGCCCCCTGTACCCCATGATCGGGAGTATAGTAGAGCGTGAGGCAGGTTCTTCTCATCTGCGGGTCCTCCGGGACGGCCCACCACGGGCGCTCATACACGTACTGCCTTCTCGACGGAGAGCACGTGTGACGAGAGGCCCGCCATGTTCCGCCTTTTCTGGACGATCAGTGTCCACAGCCGCTACTACCTGCGCCGTTACATGCCGAGCAACCGGCTGCTCGACGCGATCCGCAGGCGACGCGGTCTCAGATGGGGCATCCCGGCAATGCTGATCGCCGCGCCCTACCTCCTGATCGCGAGCATTTGCACCCGCCTCATCGATGATGGCGGCCCCGGCTGGCTTCACCTCGTCGTATTTTGGGCGATCTGGAACGCGATGAAGTTCGTCATCATGGGACCGGTCAGCCTCGCCCTCCTGGTCCGTGCCCGGACCCAGGAAGCAGTCGCGCGGCGCCGCGCACGCGCTGAGCAGGTCACCCACGACCACTCGATGAATCAGGAACCCGTATCGGCGGGAGCACTCCGATAATTGGCTCTCCTGACTGATCCGTGGGTCATTTCCGGCCCGGGAGGACGGGTCGGTGGCCGCCGAGGTTGAGC
>NZ_DCYC01000005.1:0-4265 GCF_002330965.1 Arsenicicoccus sp. UBA2120 | reverse complement strand
CTACCCCTGCAGCAGTCCCGTCCGCGTCCACGCGGTCTCGCCGGGTGCGGGGAATGGTGTTCCGTCGATGGTTGCGGTGAGGGTTCCGTCGGCGGCGACGGTGACGAGGACGTGCGGCAGTTCAACCTGAGCAGGGTTCTCGTCGTCGTTCGGGGTGGATCGGCGTGGGCTGGTGAGGTTCATCGGTGGCCTCCCGCCGCGCGGCTGCTGGTGTCGAACAAGGCGAGCTCGGCCGGGTGCAGCTGATGCTGCGTGACGAAGCTCCTGGCCTTGATCCGCCACAGTGAGTGTGCCAGTCTGAAGTGGCCCCACTTGGAGGCGTAGTGATGGCTTGATTTGGCCCCACCCTCGACCCGACCAGACCCGTAGGTTCCGTACTTGTCCGCCAAAGACGAGTACGAGAGGCCATGGGGTTGAAGGAGAGATCGAGAGTGGAGCAGTTCGAACGTATCCGACGGGACGCCCGCGATGAAGGCATGTCGATTCGCGCGCTCGCGGCCAAGCACAAGGTCCACCGACGCACCGTCCGCGCGGCGTTGGCCGACGCAGTCCCACCCACCAGGAAGGTCCCCGAGCGGGCGGCGCCGGTGCTGGGCTCGCATGAGGCCACGATCCGGGCCTGGTTGACCGAGGACCTGGACGCACCGAAGAAGCAACGACACACCGCCCGCCGGATCTGGCAGCGGCTGCTCGAAGAGGAAGGAGCCGACGCGGCCGAGTCCAGTGTGCGGGCGTCGGTCGCCCAGCTACGCGTGGAGATCGCCGGGAACCGAGCACAGGTGATGGTTCCCCAGACCCACCCGCCTGCGGAGGAGGCCGAGGTCGACTTCGGCGAGTTCTACGCTGTGATCGCCGGGACGATGATGAAGTTGTGGATGTTCTGCCTGCGGCTGTCGCACTCGGGCAAGGCGGTGCACGTGGCCTACGCCAACCAGTCCCAGGAGTCCTTCCTGGACGGGCACGTGCGTGCCTTCGCCGTCCTGGGTGGGGTGCCGACCGGGATGATCCGCTATGACAACCTCAAACCCGCGGTCATCCGGGTCGCGCTGGGCCGCGACCGGCTGGAGAACGAGCGATTCGTCGCGTTGCGGTCGCACTACGGTTACGACTCCTTCTACTGCATTCCCGGCAAGGACGGAGCGCACGAGAAAGGCGGCGTCGAAGGAGAGATCGGGCGTTTTCGCCGCCGGCACCTGACCCCGGTGCCGCACGTGGGCTCCCTCGCGGCACTGAACGAGGCCCTTGCGGCCGCGGATGCCCGCGATGACGAGCGCCGGATCGGGGCCCGCGCCGAGACCGTCGGCCAGGACGCTGCACGGGAGCTGGCGCTGCTGCACCCGTTGCCAGGCGAGGGCTTCGACGTCGCAGCGACCCTGTCCTGCCGGGTCGATGCCAAGGCGCGGGTGTGCGTGCGCCAGTCCTACTACAGCGTGCCGGCCCGCTACGCCGGGCGGCGCCTGGAGGTGCGCCTGGGCGCCACGACCGTACGGGTGCTCGACCCCAGCAGCCACGGCAGGCTCGTCGCGGAGCACACCCGCTCGCTGCACAAGGGCAGCGAGGACCTGGTCCTGGACCACTATCTGGAGACCCTGACGCGTAAGCCCGGCGCGCTGGCCGGGGCGACCGCACTGGTCGCCGCCCGCTCATCCGGGGCCTTCACCGGCACCCATCAACGGTTCTGGGACGCCGCCCGCGCCCGCCTGGGCGACGGGGCCGGAACCCGCGCGCTGGTCGGAGTGCTGCTGCTGCACCGCACAATGGACCCTCGTCAGGTCGAGGCCGGCATGCACGCTGCCCTGGCGATCGGCTCCTTCGATCCCGACGTGGTCGCCGTCCAAGCCCGCCTCGCCGAGGCCCGGCCGCCCGCGCCGGCACCCGTGCCCTTGCCGGCCACAGCGGCCCCGGCCGCGGGCATCGAACGATCCGCCCCGTCGCTGACCGGCTACGACCAGCTGCTGACGGGCTCGCGCACCTACCTGCAGGAGGCCACCGCATGAGTACCACCACCACCCGCCAGACGTCCGCCGCCACCGGGGCGGGGCCGGCGCTGACGGCGATGTCGGACCCGGCCGCCGAGGCTGCTGTGCACGCCGCGGCCAAGACGCTGCAGCTACCCACGATCCGCGACCAAGCGATCCCGATGGCCGAGGCCGCCGCGAAGCAGCGACTGACGCACAAGGCGTTCTTGGCCGAGATGCTCACCGCCGAGTGCGACGAACGCGACGCCCGCCGGCGGCTGCGTCGGGTCAACGAGGCGAAGTTCCCCCGCACCAAGCGCCTGGCCGACTTCGACACCGCCCGGCTGCCCGACCTGCCGGCCGCGACGTTGGCGCACCTGGCCGGCGGGTCCTGGATCGACGCCGGTCAGCCGCTGGTGCTGCTCGGGGACTCCGGCACCGGCAAGACCCACCTGCTCATCGCCCTGGGCACCGCCGCAGCCGAGCAAGGACGCCGGGTGCGGTACGTGACCACCGCCGCACTGGTCAACGAGCTCGTCGAGGCCGCCGACGAGAAGCAACTCTCTCGAGTCGTGGCCCGATACGCCCGCCTGGACCTGCTGTGCCTGGATGAAGTCGGCTACGTCGGCCTGGATCCGCGCGGCGCCGAGCTGCTGTTCCAGATCATCACCGCCCGCGAAGAGAGAGCCTCCATCGCCTGCGCGTCCAACGCCCCCTTCAGCGAGTGGGGCAACACCTTCCCCGACCCCCGCCTGGCGGCCGCCGTCGTCGACCGGCTGACCTTCAACGCCCACATCATCCAGACCGGCACCACATCCTACCGGCTGACCAGCAGCACCGCGACGAGGAAGGAGAACAACCCCACCTGACCCCCTGCTCGACGACCACGCCGAGCAGACGTCACCCAAACCGGGGGTGGGGCCAAATCAAAGCATCACAGTGGGGCCAAATGGGCTTGTCATTCTCAGCCACAGGCCTTGGCCGACGCCGAGGTTCGGCAATAGCTGCTGCTCGGTGCCGGTCAGGCCGAGCGCGGTCGCGGTCGGGCCGAGCTGGTCGGACTCCTGCCGGTACACGATCCGCGTCTCGGCGTTCGCGAGCAGTGAGTTTGCCAGTGATCGCATGGCTGAGCCTTGGTCGCCTACGTTGTCGAGGTCGGTGAGCTTGTGGAAGATCAGCATGTTCGCGATCCCGTAGTGCCTGGCGAGTCGCCAGTGCGCGTCCATCCGCCGCAGCAGCGCCGGGTGGGACATGAGCCGCCAGGCTTCGTCGTAGATCACCCACCGCTGCCCGCCGTTCGGGTCGAGCAGCGCGGACTCCATCCACGCCGAAGAGCACGTCATCAACACCGAGATGAGCGTCGAGTTCTCCGTGACCCGGGACAGGTCGAGGGAGATCATCGGCAACGACGGATCGAACTTGACCGTGGACGGCCCGTCGAACAGTCCCGCCAGGTCACCGGCCACGAGACGGCGAAGCGCGTGACCGACCAAACGCCCATCCTCGGCCAACCTGCCGTCGGCATCCGCACTGGGTGCCAGGATGCGGTCGACGACCATCGGCAGTATCGGCACATCGTTCTCCCGAACCGTCTGTGTCAGGGCGATGTCGATCGCGGTGTGCTCCAACGGCGATAGCCCGCGGGCGAGCACGGTCTCGGCGAGCGCGCCGATCAGGTCACGACGCCGGGCAGCGACCGTCGAGGCCCACTGCTCATCCGAGAGGCCCGCTGGTCGGTGGCCCTCGTCGAGCGGGTTCAGGCGGGTGTTGAGACCGTGGCCGAGAACGATCGCCCTCCCACCGACGGCGTTGGCGACCGCAGTGTGCTCGCCCTTCGGGTCGCCGGGAACGTACACGCGCCGCCCGAACGGCAACGACCGCGTGTAGAGCGACTTGGCGAGGCTCGACTTCCCAGAGCCGACGATCCCGGCCAGCACCACGTTCGGGGCGGTGATGATCCCGCGCGCGTACAGCACCCACGGGTCATAGACGAAGCTCCCACCCGAGTACAGGTCCTGACCCACGAACACCCCATCCGCACCAAGGCCACCTTCGGCGACAAACGGATACGCACCCGCCAATGTCGCTGACGTGTCCTGATGGCGGGTCAGGCTGAACCGGCCCGGTGTCCGCAACCGCGCGGCACCTGGCTCGCCGGCCTTCGGGAGGTAGATCGTGGCGCGCCGCTCGGCCCGCTCCTGCTCGGCCTTGACCCTGGCTGCGGCGAGTGCGGCCTTGCGCTGCTCGGCGTGGAGCCGGGCCTCTGCGCGGCGGCGCTGATTGCGGAGTGAACCGCCCCGGGTTCAG
>NZ_DCYC01000097.1:0-50686 GCF_002330965.1 Arsenicicoccus sp. UBA2120 | reverse complement strand
CCACTCCACGGGACTCTTACCGCGAACCGCGACAGCGGCCCACCCCGCCGCACCGGACGAGCCGAGACCAGGACACCGCTAGCCCAACGCGTCATCGAGGCCCGCACCACCGCCATCGACTCCCTCACGGCCGCGGTGATGACAGCCCGTGAGCAGATCCACGGACCCTGGCCGGCGCCACCCGAGCAACTCGGGATCCGGGAACGCGTCGCCATGCTCGAACCCCACGCCGACTGGCTCGACACCACGCACCCCGGCCTCGCCGCCAACCTCGACGCAGCCGTCAGCCAGCTCGAGGACATCGTCTACCCCGACCGCTCCGACCGGCAGCGCATCGGCTACTGCCCTCGCGCAGTCGACGCCAAAGACGGGCACGGGCAGGTCACCTGCGGTGGCCCGGTCGACGCGTACCCCGACCCGCCCGACGCGCTCGGCAGGGTGCACTACACCAGCGCCCAATGCCGGTGGTGCCGCTGCGACGCCGTCCTGCCGTGGTGGGCCGACCAGCTGCAGGCCACCGCCTACAAGACCCTCGTCACCACCCGCGAGCTCGTCAGCGTCCTCGCGTTCGAGGTGGGCCTCGCCACGAGCACCTCCACGATCCGGACGTGGGTCTCGCGCGGCATCCTGCAGGTCTCGGGCCGCGGCGAACGCGGTGCCGTCCTGTTCAACCGCGCCGACGCCATCGCCACCCTCCGCGCCCGACACATCGCGGCCTGAGGACGACATGGACTACGAACTCCTCGCCCGCCACCTCGAGCCCCCCGTACGCCGGTGGGCCACGCCCGGGGACCTCGCCCGCCACGTGAACCCCAAGACCGTCAGGACCCCAGCCCTCGACCTCATCGACCAGGCCCTCGTCGACCTCATGGACACCCCTGACGGGCGGCTCATCGTCACCGTCGCACCCCAGGAGGGAAAGAGCTCCCGCATCTCGATAGACCTGCCCACGTGGGTCCTGACCCAGTGGCCGGACACGAGGATCGTGACCGCGTCATACGGGCAGGACCTCGCGAACCGCAACGGCCTCGCGGTCCGGCGCCGCATCCAGGCGCACCCCGACCTCGGGCTCCGCATCGCGAAGGACAACGGCGCGGCCGCTGAATGGTCCATCGAGGGACACGTCGGCGGCGTCAAGAGCGTCGGCATCGGGGCCGGCATCACCGGGTTCGCCAGCGACCTCATGATCATCGACGACCCCGTGAGGTCGTGGAAGGAGGCCTACTCCAAGACGTACCGCGACAGCGTGTGGGACTGGTGGCAGGCCGAGGCGAACACCCGTCTGGCGCCCGGAGCGCCGGCCGTGGTGGTCCTGACCCGCTGGCACCACGACGACCTCGCTGGCCGGCTCCTGACCCGCGGTGAGGGGTGGAAGCTGCTGAACATCCCGGCGCAGTGCGTGGACCCCGTCACGGACCCCTTGGGCCGGGCCGAGGGAGAGTTCATGCAGTCCGCGCGTGGCCGCACGCAGGAGCAGTGGGAGCGGCGCAAGCGTGAGGCGGGGTCGAGGAGGTGGGCGTCGCTGTACCAGGGGAACCCGACCCCGGATGAGGGGAACATCCTGCAGCCGGACTGGTGGCGCAGGTGGGACGCAGCCCCGTTCGTAGAGCGTCCGGACGGTGCTCGCATCATCCCGGACCACGCGGGGGTCGAGCTCTGCCAGTCCTGGGACATGGCGTTCAAGGGCACCGACAGCAGCGACTTCGTGGTCGGGCAGGTGTGGATGCGTCGGGGCCCGCGCATGCTGCTCCTGGACCAGGTCCGTGGCCGGTTCACGTTCACGCAGACGGTGGACGCGGTGCGGGGCCTGACGGCGAGGTGGCCGCAGGCAGTCGCGAAACTGGTGGAGGACAAGGCGAACGGGCCGGCTGTGATGAACGCTCTGGCGGCCGAGATTGGTGGCTTCATCCCGGTGCAGCCGGAGGGGTCGAAGCAGGCCCGCGCGTCGGCGATCAGCCCGCTGGTGGAGGCGGGGAACGTCGAGCTGCCGCCGACTGCGGGGCACCCGTGGGTGGAGGAACTCATCGACGAGGCCACCCAGTTCCCCGGTGGGGCGCATGACGACCAGGTGGACGCGCTGACGCAGGCCGTGCACCGGCTGGGGCTGGTCCCGGTCCTGTCGCCGGAAGTCGTGAACGCCGAGGACCTGCTCGGCGACGAGCTGCATCTCGACTGGATGGATGACAGCTACGGCGGCGACTGGCTCGACTGGATGCAGGCCCACTACTGACCGGCGGGAGCCTCGGCCTCCGAGCGCGTTCGTGTCCTCCTTGGGAGCGCTCGGACCGGGTTGGCTGAGGCTCCCGCCATCTCGACCGAGTGAACAGTGCGAGCCTTGCAGGATCAATCACACATAGTGACCTAATGTTGCTCACAGTAGTAATGTGGGACCCTTAGAGGAGCAGTTACCCCCACCGTTGAGGTATAACATGCGGCCGCTGACCAATGTTGCACACAATGATCAGAACGCCCGCTATCGCATCAGAAGGAGGTACCGATCATGACTACCACCGCCAAGATGGTTGTTGACTACATCGGCACCCAGATGCGCCTCAGCGGCAGGACGCAGCTCCTGAAGTTGCTGTACTACACGCAGGCATGGTCGCTCGCGTGGGACGGCGAGCCGCTATTCCACGATCGTATCGAGGCCTGGGAGCAGGGACCGGTGGTTGTGGATGCCTACTACCGCAGGAGTCCGCAAGGCCCTGCGCTGACCCCGGAGCAGCAGGCCACGATCGACGCGGTCATCGACCACTACGGCCGGTTCTATGGGAAGCAGCTGTCGGACCTCACCCACGAGGAGCACCCATGGAAGGTCGCTTGGGATGCTCGACCTGACCACGCGTCAAACCGGGGGCAAGAGGAGATCTCGCTGCGAGACATGCGTAGGGAATACACCCGTCAGTCGATGGCCGGGAGGGGCCCGAGGCGACTCGCTCAGGGCGTGAAGCACCTCAGCGACGACGAGGTGCGATGCACCGTTGAACGCAACGCCGAGCGATGGGCTGAAGCTCTCGCTCTGCTCGCCGGATGACGTACATGCTCACCGTGGATCAGGTCCTTCTGATCCACGGTGAGTTGCGTTGCACAGAGACCCTGACGAACCGAGGAGCCCTGGAGGCTGCCCTGGCCGCCCCTTTAGTGGAGTTCGAGGGTCACATCCCCTATCCCACCGTCGTGGCCAAGGCCGCCAAGCTCCTGGAGGCAATCTGCCGTGCGCACCCCTTCGGAGACGGCAACAAACGCGTCTCGTGGCTGGCATGCCTTCAGTTCCTCCAAGCCCACGGCATGGACATCGCAGATACGCCGGCCGAAGAGGTTGAGGTCTTCATCTTGACCGTGATCGAAGACCGCGGCGTGGACGTCCCACAGATCGTGGAGTGGATCCTGGACCACCTGGCCTAGAGCCCGCTACGGAGCTTCACCGCAGGTCAGAGCCGTAGCGCACCTGTAGCCTTGCCGCTACAGGTAGCAGCGACACAGAGAGGGCCGCTACCCCATCACGGGGTCGCGGCCCTCTCGACTGCCAGAGGTCAGGCCGCGTCGCGGTCACCCAACGCCTGCCGCAGCGCGGCCACGTCGAGCCCCCGACGGTTGACCCGGGCACCGTCCACGGTGCGCGCGATCTGCACCGCCCCCAGGCCGTGGGAGCGGGCCGCGGCCGACACCGCCTCGGCGTCCGTCCCGCTGTACGTCGCCGGCAACCGGTCTGCCAGCAGCCGAGCGAGGTCCTCCCACCACACCCGCGTCTCCCCGGCCGGCCACACCTCGAGCAGGTGGTCCAGGATCGACCGGGAGTCGTCGTCGGCAGGGATCTCCCCCGCCGCCATCCCCGACAGCAGACCGGCCGCGAGACGCGCCTGCCGTGCCCTTGCGGCGATCGTCTCGGCGGTGACCGTGTCGACGTACGCGGCCCGCACGATGACCGGGTCGTCGCCCTCACCGGCGAGGTACGCGACGCCGAGGTCACGGCGCCCGAACATCGTGGCCCTCACCCCCGACTTGTACGCGGACGTGCCGAGCACCATGTCGTTCTCCGTCTGCCCGGTGACCTTCAAGCAGAGCCGCAGCACCGCGTTCGCGCGGATCCCCGTCGGCAGGGAGTCCTTGTCGGGGCGCTGCGTGGCCACGAGCACCATGATCGCCACGGCCGGGCCCCGCTTCACGAGGTCGGTCACGAGGTCGGTGGCCTCGCTCTTGTGGGTGGCGTGCTCGAACAGCACCTGGCACTCGTCGATGCCCACCACGATCGGGTGCAGCCCGAGGTCACGCTTCGCGGCGAGCTCGTCGCTGACCTTCGCGTCGGGGCACACCGATCGGGGCAGCTCCTTGAGGGTCTTGTACCGGCGCCGCATGTCCGCGTGCACGGCCCGCAGGTCGGCCATGAGCGCGTCGACGTCCTCGGGCTCGTCCCCGGACCGGCAGTAGTGCGCGACCGCGGCCAGCGGCTCGAGGTCGGCGCCGCCCTTGAGGTTGTGGACGTGCAGCTCGCACCGCGGGTCCAGGGCCGCGCCGAGCAGCAGCAGCCGCAGCGCGGCCGTCTTGCCCATGCGTGGGATGGCGCCGATGACCATGCTCGCGAACATGAGCGTGATCGGGACGGGCCGGCCGCGCTGGTCGACGCCGAACGGGAACGGGTCGAACAGGTTCACGCGGCCCGCCCGGGCGAGGGGCCACGCCTCGGGCTTCGCTGACGACAACGCCCGATCCCCCACCCACAGGATCAGCCGGCCCGCGTGGGCGTCCTGGTCGACCTCGGGCCACACGCACCCCTCGGGGCGCCGCAGCCCGGACGCGAGCCGGTCGCGGCGCTCGATGATGTCGGTGGCGGTCACGCCGGGCGGCAGGTCGATGTCGGCGCGCCAGCCGGGCCCGTCGCGGTGGATCGGGGACGTGAACCGGACGCCGTTGCCGTCGCCGGCGCGCTGGGCCTTGTTCAGCTCTGCGATGCCGAGGGACTCCAGCGCGGTGATGACCAGGTCCGAGGTCAGGCGCGGGATCCCGACGTCGGTGGTGGACCGGGACGCGATGACGGTCTCCAGGCCGCGCCCCACCCACCCGAGCCACGACAGGACCGCCACGGCGGCAACGGCCGCGAGGACGGGCCGGGCGTCACCGGCCCGCCAGTAGCCCGCCAGGAACGCCAGCAGGGCCGCTGCGGCGGCGATGAGGGACACGATCGCGCGGGTCTGCATCGTCTCGCGGTGCTGCGCCTGGATCCGCGCGAACGCTGCGGCCTCGGGTGATCCGACCTGCGCGGCGCCGGACAGGTGCCGGCGTACGGTGCGGCCGTCCCGGTCGGACACCCAACCGACCCAGGCGACCAGGAGCCGGGCCGCTCCGATGGGTGACCGGGCCGCGAGGCGCAGCCAGTACAGCGGGACGCGGACGAGGTGGTAGGCGACGGAGTGCACGGTCCTGGCGGCGCCGTCGCGGGCCGTGTGCGCGAGGTAGGACCCGTCGCGCATCCACGACGGGATCACCTCGAGGCGGCCCTCCTGCCGCTCGTGCGGGGCGCGTGCGACGTGCGCGTCGACGAGCGTGCCGCCGGGCTCGACGACGAGGTCCTCCCCGGCCCCCTGCGGGGTCTTGGGCGGGGCCGGGGAGGTGTCTGGGGTGTGCTCGCCGCGCCAGCCCTGCGCGGCGGTCTGTCCGGCGGCCTGGGCCCGCCGGTGCAGCCGCGCGGAGCGCTTCGATGCGGCAGGCATGTCGACGATCTCGACGCCGGCGGGGGCGGTGACGCCACGGCCGGTGGCTGCTGTCGAGCTCATGCCGCGTCGCCGGTCGCCGGGGCGTGGGAGGCGGTGAACTCGCGGAGCGCCTCGGCCGCGGCGGCGACGTCGAGCGCGTAGGCCGTGAACACGGCGGGGCCGGCGCTCGGCGTGGGCGGGACGGTGTACAGGGACGGGTTGTCGTCGATGGCGTCGCCGGTGAGGGTGGTGCTGCAGGCGGCCTCGACCTCGTAGTCTTCGGAGCTCTGGTCGAACCGGGCCCGGTGGACGAGGGTGCCGTCGTAGTCGCGCAGCTCGGCGATGTGCTCGTCGGCGGTGACGGTGCACCAGGTGGGGCAGGCGGTGGTCTTGATCGCGTCGTGGATCGGGGTGGTGGCGATAGCGTTGCTGTTCATGGCGTGGAGGTTCTCTCTCTGCGTCTAGGCCCTCGTCCAGCGGTTCGATCGCTGCGGCGGGGGCCGCCTTCGTGTGTGGGGTGGCGGGGTGCGCGACCAGGGGTCGCTGCTCCAGGGGCCGGCGGGCCTCGCGTGCTAACGCGTTGCTACGTCGCCAGTCAGGACCGTCCGAGACAGGACCGGATACGGGGGTCCTCGTGCGTGCTCAGGCAGCACCAGACCGCGCGCCATAGCACGAGTCAGGACGTGCGCATCACGACTTTTAATCCGCGGGTCGTGGGTTCGAGCCCCACGGGGCCTACCGACATACCCGCAGGTCACAGGCCTGCAGGGTGCGGGTCGTCCGACGCTGATAGGCCTCAATCGGGGCGCGGCGGGCCAGGGTCCCCCACAGGCGGTCTCGCTCGGCGCCGTGACTCTCCCGGGGGACGACCCGCACCCGCCGCCCGTCGACGACCACGATCGCCTCGCCGGCGGACCGCAGGTTGCACCACCAGTCGGGCTGCCGGTCGGCACCGGCGTTCGTGGCGGCGACCACCAGGTCCTCGCCGCTGCGCACAAAGACCAGCGGCGTGCTCCGCAGCCGTCCGCTGCGCCGTCCGATCGTCTCCAGGACGAGCAGCCGGGCGCCGAACCACTGGTCGGGGACCCGACCGTCCCAGCACCGAAGGAGACGGGCATGAGCCCCGGAGAGCACGCGCAGGACCGCGGGCGCACCGGCCGCCAGCGATGCCAGACCTGACAACGCACCCTGGAGCGCGGACAACGGGGAGACCGCGGGGACCGGGCGCAGGGACGGCGACATAGCCCTAATATACGGTTACGTATATCCTCCTGTGCAGCCCCTCGTCCCGACGGCGGCGGCCACCGGGCTCGGGTCGTCCGGAGGTCGCGTGGTCGACCCCGACCCGTTGACGGGTGGGCCGGGCGACGATCTACTAGCTGGTAGCGCCCAACGGCGGGCGCAGACCGCACGGTCGCTCGACGACGAGACACCGGAGGACATCGTGACCGAGACGCCATCCATGCACGAGCTGCTCAAGGACGCACCCACCAACTGGGGCCGGTGGGGACCGGACGACGAGGTCGGTGCCCTGAACTTCCTGACCGACGACGAGGTGATGCGGGGGATCCGGAGCGTCAGGTCGGGGCGGGTCTTCACCCTCCAGCGGATGATCGGTCACCCCAAGGGCGACCCCGTCTGGCCCGGTCGCGCGCCGGCGGTCCGCACCCAGATCCTGGACGAGTCGAGCTGAGACGAGGGCGCGGGCGGACCGGCCTTCCCCGGCGGGCTGCACTATGCCGACGACAAGATCGACGCCTTCCTGCAGGGGTCCACGCAGTACGACGCCCTCGGCCACGTGTGGTACGACGGCCAGATCTGGAACGGCTACGACGCCCGGACGACCGTCGGCGGGCTCGACAAGGCCAGCATCGGCCCCATCGCCGAGCGGGGCGTCGTGGGACGCGGCATCCTCATCGACATCGCGCGCTGGCGCGGCAAGGAGGCGCTCGACCCGGCCGAGACCTTCACCCACGAGGACCTCGTGGCCTGCGCCGAGGACCAGGGGACGCCGATCGAGAAGCACGACGTCCTCGTCGTGCGCACCAACTTCCTCAAGCACTTCTTCGACCAGGGCGAGCGCTTCTACGACGACTTCTGCGAGCCGGGGCTGGTCTACTCCCCCGAGCTCGTCCGGTGGTTCCACGAGATGGAGATCCCCAACCTGGCGACCGACACGATCGCCAACGAGATCACCTACGACCCCAACAACGGCGCCGCCCTGCCGCTGCACTGCGCGCTGATGCGCAACCTGGGTGTGGCGCTCACCGAGATCTGCGACCTGGAGGAGCTCGCTGCCGACTGCGCGCAGGACCGGCAGTTCACCTTCATGTATGCCGCGGCGCCGCTGAAGGTCGCGAAGGCCGCGGGCACGCCGGTCAACCCCATGGCCATCAAGTGACCACCAGCACCGACCGTCCCTGGCTGTCGCTCTACCGCCAGGGCGTGCCGGCCGAGATCGACGCCGGGCACGGCTCGGTGCTGGCGGCCTTCGCCGCGACCGTCGCCCGCGACGGCGGCGCCCCGGCGATCCGCTACTTCGACGGCGTCCTCACCTACGCAGACCTCGACGCCCGCTCCTCGGCCCTGGCCGCGCACCTCGTCGACGAGGGGTTCGCGGCCGGGGACCGGCTGGCCGTCTACACCCAGAACGACCCCGCGTTCGTCGTGGCGCTGCTGGCCGCGTGGAAGGCCCGCGGGGTGGCCGTGATGGTCAACCCCATGAACAAGACGGACGAGCTGGCCTACCTGCTGGGTGACTCCGGTGCGACGGCGCTGGTCTGCCTCGACGAGCTGTGGGAGTCGGTGGCCGCACCCTTGGTGGGGTCGGGCGCGACCCAGGTGCGTTGCGTGATCACGGTGGCTGCCACCGACGACCAGACGCGCGACGACACCCGCGTGATGAGCACCACGGCTGGCACCTCGACCGCGGGAGCGGTGCCGCTGCGCGAGATCCTGGACCGGGCGCGTGCGACCGGCGGCGTCACCCTGCCGCGGGCGGAGCCCGGCAGCGACGAGGTCGCCGTCCTCACCTACACCTCCGGCACCACCGGCGAGCCCAAGGGTGCGATGAACACCCACGGCAACCTCGTCGTCAACGCCGAGGTCTATCGCACCTGGATGGACCTCGGCCCCGACGACGTCGTCCTGGGCGTGGCCCCGCTGTTCCACATCACGGGTCTCGTCGGGCACGTCTGCCTGTCGCTGCTGGCCGGGGCGTCCCTGGTCCTCACCCATCGGTTCGACGCCGCCGTCATGGTCGACGCGATGCGCGAGCACCGGCCGACCTTCACCGTCGGATCCGTCACCGCGTTCATCGCCCTGAGCGGTGTCGACGGGATCGCCCGGGACGACTGGTCGAGCTTCCGGTCCATCTACTCCGGGGGCGCGCCGATCGCTCCGGCGGTGGCCGACCGGTTCGAGGCGGCCACCGGCCACTACCTGCACAACATCTACGGCCTGACCGAGACCAGCTCGCCGTCGCACGCCGTGCCCCGCGGCGCGCGCGCTCCCGTCGATCCAGGCAGTGGCGCCCTCTCGGTGGGGGTTCCGGTGTGCGGCACCACGGTTCGCGTGCTGGGGGACGACGGTGAGGCGCTCCCGCCGGGAGAGGCCGGCGAGCTCGCCACGAGCGGCCCGCAGGTGGTGCCGGGCTACTGGCAGCGGCCGGAGGCCACCGCCGAGGGGATCCGCGACGGCGAGCTGCGCACCGGCGACGTGGGGATCATGACCCCCGAGGGCTGGTTCTTCCTGGTCGACCGCAAGAAGGACATGATCAACGCCGCCGGCTACAAGGTGTGGCCGCGCGAGGTCGAGGACGTCCTGTACTCCCACGACGCGGTCCGTGAGGTCGCGGTCGTGGGGGTGCCCGACGACTATCGCGGCGAGACCGTCAAGGCGTTCGTCTCCCTCGTCCCGGGCGTGACCGTCACGGGCGAGGAGATCGTGGCCTGGGCCCGGGAGCGCATGGCCGCCTACAAGTACCCCCGCGCGGTGGAGATCGTCGACGAGCTGCCCAAGACGACCACCGGCAAGATCCTCCGACGACAGCTACGCGACACGCAGGAGCAAGCACCATGAGCTATCACCCCGCCGACCCCGAGAGCATCTTCACGTATGGCGCCCCCCGGCTGAAGTTCGGCAACGGCGCCTCGGAGGAGATCGGCTACGACCTGTCCCTCACGGGCGGGAGGCGCGTGCTCGTGGTGACCGATCCCGGCATCGCGGCGACCGGCACGCCCCAGCGCGTCGCGGACCAGATGGCGACGTTCGGGATCGAGGCGCTGGTCTACGACCAGGTGCACGTGGAGCCCACGGACGCGAGCTTCCAGCATGCTATCGACCACGCGCGTGCCGCCGGACCGTTCGACGCCTACGTCGCGGTGGGCGGCGGCTCGAGCATCGACACCGCCAAGGCGATCAACCTGCTCACCACCAACCCGGCGAGCTGATGGACTACGTCAACGTGCCGGTCGGTCAGGGACGGGCGCCGTCCCAGCCGTTGCACCCGCTCGTGGCGGTCCCCACGACCACCGGGACGGGCGCGGAGAGCACCACGATCTGCGTGCTCGACGTCCTCGAGCAGCAGGTCAAGACCGGGATCAGCCACGCCGCGCTGCGCCCCACCATGGCGGTCGTCGACCCGCGGCTCACGCTCACCCAGCCGGCGGGCGTGACCGCGAGCGCGGGCATGGACATCCTGTGCCACGCGCTCGAGAGCTGGACCGCGAGGCCCTACACGACCTACGAGCGCAAGACGCCCGAGGAGCGCGTTCCCTACTGCGGCGCGAACCCGGTCTCGGACATGTGGTCCAGCCGCGCGATGCAGCTGCTCGCCACGTCCTTCCGGCGGGCGGTGCACCACGGTGACGACGAGCAGGCCCGCACCGACATGGCCCTGGCCTCGACCTTCGCGGGCATGGGGTTCGGCAACGCCGGCGTGCACATCCCGCACGCCAACGCCTACCCGATCGCGGGCCGGGTCAAGGACTTCCACCCGGAGGGCTACCCCCGCGAGGAGCCGATGGTGCCGCACGGGATGTCGGTGTCGCTGACGGCTCCGGAGGCCTTCCGCTTCACCTTCGACACCAACCCGCAGCGTCACGTCGAGGCCGCCCGCATGCTCGACCCGCAGGCCGAGATGACCGACGACCCGGCCGACCTCCTCCCGACCGTCCTCGCCCGGCTGATGCGCGACATCGGGATCCCCGATTGGTTGGCCGCCGTCGGCTACGACGAGAGCGACGTGGACCACCTCGTCGGCGGCACGATGAAGCAGCAGCGCCTGCTCGCCGCCGCGCCCAAGGACGTGACCGAGGACGACGTCGCGGCGATCTTCCGGGGGTCCTTCGCCAACTGGTGACCCGCACCCGTGGTCCCATGGGGTCATGACCCGACGCCCGAGGCGCAACGCCGGCAAGCCCCAGAGCGCCGACATCATCGGCCACCTCACGACCCTCGCCGCGTGGGAGGAGGGCCGGGATGCCGGCGCCTACACCACGTCGACGCACGGCCGCACGCTCGACCAGGAGGGGTTCATCCACTGCTCCTCCCCCGAGCAGCTTCCCGCGACGGCCCGGCGCTTCTACCGCGACGTGCCGGGACCGTTGGTCGTCCTGATCATCGAGCCGGCGCTGCTGGGCCGCAGCCACCTCAAGCTGGAGGCGGCGGAGGAGGGCGGCGAGACCTTCCCGCACGTCTATGGCCCCATCCCGCCGGAGGCCGTGATCTCGGCCGTGCCCGCCCACTTCGAGGACGGCGAGCTGCGGCTGGCGAGGTGAGGGCGTCCCCGACCCTCGCGACCGGCTGACGACACCACGGCTACCGCCTGGCGATCCGATCGATCAGGACTCCCCGTTCGCCGTGCGAAGGAGTAGGCCTGGTGGTACACGCCGGGCAGCCGCTCCGACGCGCACGAGCCGCGAGTCCCCAGGAGTCGCCATGTCGTCCACGATCCGGGTGCGCCGCCTCGCCGCCGCCACCCTCGCCACCCTCGCCACCGGAGCGTTGCTCCTTGCACCCGTGCCCGGCGCCTCCGCGTCCGTGGCTCTTGCCACCGGTCCGCCGGCCTCCACCTCGTCGAGCCTCGTCTCGTCCGCGCTGGGCGCTGCGGCGATCCCGCCTCCGGCCCCGGCGCCCGCGCCCGCCCAGGTGCCCGCCGCCCGACCACGCGGCCAGCGCACCCTCGGGGAGAGCGGCGACCTGCGCTTAGGCTACCTGCTGGGCGCGATCATGCTCGCCACGATGTTCGCCATGGCGGGGTACTTCCTACCCAACCCGCGCAAGGACCCGCACTGACCGGTCAGCGGTCACCGGGCGAGCGGTCGAGCGGTCGCCGGCACGCATAGAGCACGTCCGGCGAGGCGTCCGCGCGCCCCACGTCGAAGCGCCCCACGTCGACCCGCTCGATGTCGGCGTAGACCTGCCGCAACCGCCCCTCGAAGGCGTCGGACGGTGAGGCCGACCAGTAGACGCAGCTGCCGCCCGGCGCCAGGCGCCGGGCGGCCACGAGGAGGGCGGGGACGGCATACAGACCCGCGTTGCGCTCGTGGACCAGCCACTCGGGACCGTTGTCGGTGTCGAGCACGATGGCGTCGTAGGTCTCCTGCGTCGTCGAGAGGTGCTCCCCCACGTCCGCCCGGATGACGCGCAGCCGGTCCAGGTCCCGGCCGGACAGGCCCCAGTGCGCCCGGAAGTAGCGCTCCCACCACCGGACGACGAGGGCCTCGACCTCCACGACGTCGACGCGGCCCACCCCCGACTCCAAGGCCTGCACCACCGACGCCCCGACGCCGAGACCGCCGACGAGCAACCGCGCGCCGGGAGGCACCCGGGCCAGGGTCGCGCTGACCATCAGTCGCTCGGAGACCGTGAGGCGGGTGTCCATCAGGAAGACCCCGTTGGCGATCACCTCGAGATCCGACCCGTCGGTCCGCAGCACCAGCTCACCGTTGACCCCCTCGCCACGGTCGAGCACGACCAGCGAGCCGCCGGCACCCTCTCCGAATCCGCCGCCGGCGGTCACCGACGGCATGAGCCGCGTCCGCCGGGGTATGCGCGACGGGACCAACGACTGCCGAGCCGAAGGAGATTCACATGTCCTCCCGCACCTGGCTGCGCCGCGCGGCCGTGACCGCCCTGGCCGCTTCCGTCCCTCTCGCCACCGTCCCCGCAGCGTCTGCCGCACCGTCCGCGACGCCGCAGCGCCTCGTGGTCGCCGTGCCCGCCGACACCGCCAGCCCGACCCCCAGCAGCACCACCGAGCGCCCGGTCACCAAGGGCGAGCAGGGAGACCTCAGCTTCGGCTACCTGCTCTTCGGCGTGATCCTCGCGCTCGGTCTGGCACTGGGCGCGTGGTTCCTGCGGACGCGACGCGGCCGCCCCCAGTGACGGGCTCACCCCTGTGAGCTGCGGTGGCCGTTCTTGAGCTCCATCACCAGCTCGTCCAGGGCGCGAGCCAGGGTGGGCATCGCCACACGCACGCTCTCGTGCTGCTGGGCGGTGTAGTCGGGATTGCTGCCGTTCTCCGTCCACGCCCGGACCACGGCGTCCAGGACCTTGACGCGACGCTCGTCCATGGTGACCTCCTCGTCACTGGTTGGTGCAGGTCATCCTCGCACCTCGACGAGGAAGCGGCGCACCCACCCCCGGTGTCGGCCCAGGTGCGTCTCGAGGCCCGGCACCCGACCGACATACGGGCACCGGTTGGGCGCCCTGTCACCCTCGGTTACGGTCGCGACATGGACATCTCGATGGAGAGCTTCCACGTGGGGGGACGCAAGGTCGGTGCCCTCGTGCGACGTCTGACCTCCACCCAGCTGCGCAGCCTCCTCGTCTATCGCGACGGGCAGCGGCTGCAGCGCACCGACCACCTGCTCACGCACACCGGGGACGTGCGCGACTGGACATCCTGCTCGCTGAGCACGCCCGAGGGATCCACGTCAGCCCGGCGCACCGACCCCACGACGGTCGACGTCGACGGCACGTCCCACGAGATCCCCCGCGACACGATCCCGAGCAGTGCCCAGGCCGTGGTGCTGGAGCAGATGCTGGCCGGCTCGCACACCGACGAGGAGTTCCACGTGCTCGACGAGTCCGCCCCCGAGCACGCACCCCGCAGCGCCCACCTGAGCGTCGGCAACCCCGAGACCGTCCCGCTGCCCGGCCGTCCGGACCAGGAGCTCGGCACCGTCACGCTCTTCGTCGACGACTCTCCCTCGCACCACTTCTGGTTCGACAGCCACCACGTCCTCGCAGCCGACTGGCAAGGGCCGCGGAGCTACCGCGTCACCTCGCACGACGAGCTCCTGGCCGGGCTCGACGACGAGGTCGCCGCCGCCGTGCGGGAGTTCATCGCCTGACCAGCGGACGACCTGCCCCGTATGCCGGAGCCCGCCCCCTACCTCGTCGAGGCAGGCGGCGGGCTCCGGCATACGGAGTGAGTCGTCAGGCCAGGGAGGCCTGCTCCTCGCGCAGCGCGTCGACGAGTCGGCCCTGCGGCAGCTCGACGTCCGCGTAGGTGAAGTACTCGTCCTTCTTGACGTCGCGCCTGAGGACGCAGCCCTCGGCGACGCCCATAGGCAGCAGGCCCTCGTCGGCGGTGACGCCCGCGGCCTCGCACTGGCCGTAGGTGTCGTAGCCGCCGAGACCGTCGATCGTGTCGCCGGCCTTGAGGTCGCGCTTGGCGACCGTGATGACCTCGACGGTGGGCTTCCCGGCCGGGGTGATCGCGTAGTCCCCGAAGAGGACCGCGCGGGCCACGGTCAGCGGCACCTCGAAGTGGCACAGGTGGTAGGGCGTGTAGAAGGAGTACAGCGGCCCGTCGCCCAGCTTGTAGAGCTTGAGGTAGTGCTGCTGCTTGGGGTCGTCGTGCGTCGCGAAGCAGTAGACGCCCGGGCCGGGCTGAGCACCCACGACGTAGTCCACGACGCCACCGAGCTCCTTGAGCTGCTCGACGTCGTAGAGCTTGGTCGCCGTGTCGATGTGCTCACGGTGGTCGGCGCCCTTGAGGCCACGCTTCTCGACCGTCATGCCCGTGGCGTTGGCGACCAGCGCCTGCTCGAAGGACACCTTGGTGCCGTCCGCGAAGCTCGTCACCATGTAGGGGTCCTGGCCCCACTGCTTGGCGAACCCCTCCTGGGTGGTCGGGTTGCGGTACTCGTCCTGCAGGCCCTTGATGTTGCCCATGACCAGCGGCGTGAGCCCGATGGACTTCACGAAGCGGTAGAGGTTCATCTGGACGCCCGGCTGGTCGCCGTCGCAGCCCGTGATGATGACGCCCTTGGCCAGCGCCCGCTGCTTGAGCGCGTAGCCCACGGTCCCGTCGACCTCGGCGTTGAGCAGCACCACGTGCTTGCCGCCCTCGATGGCGTCGGCGACGACGTGCGCGCCGTACTCCACCGCGCCGGTGGCCTCGACGATCGCGTCGATGGACCCGGCCTCGGTGACGGCCTTGTGGTCGCTCGTGATCACGGCCTTGCCGGCCTCGACCGCGGCGTCGACGGCCGCGGCGTCCTCGCAGACCTCCCACTCCGAGGTCCCGGCCTCGGTGTAGGCGCGCTCGGCGTTGGCCTGGGTGCGGTTGACGATGGCGGCGACGACCATGCCGGGCACCGAGTTGGTGACCTGGTTGACGAAGCCGCGACCCATGAACCCGGCGCCCACGAGGGCGACGCGGATCGGGTTGCCCTCGGCCTCGCGCTGGGCCAGGGCGGTGTCGACGATGATCATGCATCCTCCTTGAGCTGCGCCTGGCGCGGGGCCGGGAGCGTCGCGGGCTTCTCGACGTCGTTGCGCTCGGCGAAGAGCGGCCAGGCCGCGTCCTTGTCCGAGATGACCTCGACCTCGCGGCCCCAGTCGATCCCGAACGCCGGGTCGTCGTGGCGGAAGCCGCGCTCGGTGTTGGGCGTGTAGGCGTGCGAGACCTGGTAGGTCACCTCGCAGTCGTCCTCGAGCGTCAGGTAGCCGTGCGCGAAGTACTCGGGCACGTACAGCGCCTGACGGTTGTCCGCCGTGAGCTCGACCTTGACGTGCTGCAGGTAGGTCGGGCTCTCGGGGCGCATGTCGACGATGACGTCGAGGATGCGGCCGCGGATGCAGCGGACCAGCTTGGCCTCGGGGGCCGGGTCGATCTGCTGGTGCATGCCGCGGATCGTGCCGGCCTTGTAGTTGTAGGACATGTTGCACTGGATCACGGCCGGGGTGAGACCGGCGTCCTCGAACTCCTGGGTGCAGAAGGTCCGGGCGAAGAAGCCTCGCTCGTCCTGCAGGAGCTTGAGGTCGATCAGGGCAGGGCCCTCGATGTCGAAGGTGCGGAACTCCATCAGACGATGCTCCCCGCAGGCTTGGTCCAGAACATCTGGTCGTCGATCTGCTTGGTGCGCATGAGGTGCTCCAGCTGCTTCAGGCGCGTGTGGCCGCGACCGGTGAAGGTCGCCTCGTCCAGGTCGATGGTCGTGAAGACCTCGGCGAGCTGCTGGGCGCCACGCTCGGCGTCCCAGTCGCTCGCGTAGCCCGGCAGCTGCGACGCGATCTTGTCGAAGTTGACCTTGTAGGAGCGGTTGTCCCCGGCGTTGTCGCCGAAGGTGACCTCGCAGCCCGGGAAGGCCGCGCCGACGATCTCGGCGATCTCGCGGACGCGCCAGTTGTGCTCGGTCTTGCCGACGTTGAAGATCTGCTGGTGCACGGCCTCGCGCGGCGCGGTGATGGCGCAGCGGATCGACTTGGCGATGTCGAGGGCGTGGACCAGGGGACGCCACGGGGTGCCGTCCGAGGTCATCGCGATCTTCTTGGTGGTGTAGGCGAGGCCCGACAGGTTGTTGAGCACGATGTCGAAGCGCATGCGCGGGGAGGCACCGTAGGCGGTGGCGTTGCGCATGAACGTGGGCGAGAAGTTGTCGTCACCCATCGGCAGGACGTCGCGCTCGACCATGGCCTTGCACTCGGCGTAGGCCGTCTGCGGGTTGACCTGGGACTGCTCGTCGACGACACCGTCGGCGACGCCGTAGACCGAGCAGGAGGACATGTAGACGAACCGGGAGACGCCGGCCTGCTTGGCCAGCTCGGCCAGCTTGACCGATCCCTTGTGGTTGACGTCGTAGGTGACGTTGGGGATCAGCGCGCCCAGCGGGTCGTTGGACAGCTCGGCCATGTGCACGATCGCGTCGTGGCCGCGGACGTCCTCGACGGTCAGGTTGCGGATGTCCTTGCGGAGCGTCTTGGCGCCGAGGTCGACGCCGTTGTAGAGCCATCCCTGGGCGTAGAAGCCCGTGTCGACGCCCGTGACGTCGTGGCCGTCGCGGATGAGCTCCGCGGCGACGAGACAGCCGAGGTAGCCCTCGGTACCAGTGACCAGAACCTTCATGTGTGTCAGCCCTTCCAGATCTTCCAGGGAGCCTTGTCGGCGTCCCACAAGCCGTTGAGTTCCTTCCAGTCGCGGAAGGTGTCCATGCCCATCCAGAAGCCCTCGTGCTCGTAGACGGCGAGCTCGCCGTCGCGCGAGACCTGCTGCAGGGGCTTCTTCTCGAGCATGTCCTCCTCGTCGATGTCGGCGAGGTAGCGGTCCACGAACTCCCGCTTCATCATGAAGAAGCCGCCGCTGACCCAGCCGGTCGCGAGGGTGGGCTTCTCGTTGAACTCGGTGACCATCTCGCCCTTGTCGTCCACGTGCATCTCGCCGTAGCGGCTCGCGGGGTGGACGCCGGTCACGCAGGCCATCTTGTCCATGCGCACGGCGTGCTGGACCTCCGCGCTGATGTCGATGTCACCGATGCCGTCGCCGTAGGTCAGCATGAACCAGGGTGCGTCGAGGTACTTGCTCACGAGCTTGACGCGACCGCCGGTCCCGGCGTCGAGGCCGGTCTCGACCAGCGTGATGGTCCAGTCCTCCTCGATCTCCTCGCCACCGACGAACTCCGGCTCCGCGCCGGGTCGCAGGACCACGTCGGCCGAGAGGCGGCGCCGGTCCAGGAAGTAGCTCTTGATGACGTCGGACTTGTAGCCCAGGCACAGGACGAAGTTGCGGAAGCCGTGCTCGTAGTAGGTCTTCATGATGTGCCAGACGATCGGCTTCTCGCCGATCTCGATCATCGGCTTGGGCAGCTTCTCGCTCGCCTCGCGGATGCGGGTGCCCTGGCCACCGCAGAGGATGACGACGGGGATCTGGGAGACGTCCACGGGAGCGCCCCCGGCTCCTGCTGGCTGTGCGTGGTCGACAGTCACGTGCTCTGCTTCTTTCTCTCGGACGAGAACGCCCGGCACCATCCGGTGCCCGGGCCAGCCGCGCCCCACCGACAGGGACGTCCCGACGTCGGGACGGTCACGTCTCTCCCCCGACCTCCGAGCCCGTCGCACCAGGTGCGGCGGCGCCCCCCTTCGAGATCTCGGGGAGATCACGGCCACTCATGACTCTAGGTGCGCCGCCGGGAGCCTGACGGGTGAGCCGGTTTTTCTCACAAGGATGCGCCAATCCGTGCGCGGAGAGTAGTTATCGAACCCGCAGCGTAGTGCCCGCGATGCCCCAGGACGTCCCTCGCCGTCACGCTTGCGAGGATCGTGCCCACAGGTTGATGCCGGCGTCGACGGCGTCGCGATCGATCTCCTCGAGCTCCTCGGGGGTGAGGTCGAGATGCCGCAGGGCGTCGAGGTTCTGGTCGAGCTGCTCCACGCTCGAGGCCCCGACCAGCGTCGACGTCATCCGGGGGTCGCGCAGCACCCAGGCCAGAGCCAGCTGGGACAGGGACGTCCCGCGCCGCTGCGCCACACCGGCCAGCGCCCGGACGTGCCGCAGGGTCTGGTCCGAGAGCTGGTCCGCCGACAGGCTCGACCCCGCCCGTGCTGCCCGGCTGTCGTCCGGCACGCCCTGGAGGTAGCGCTCCGTGAGCAGGCCTTGCGCCAGGGCGGTGAACGCAATACACCCCATACCCTGCCTTTCCAGCTCATCCAGCAGGTCCTCCTCGATCCAGCGGTTGAGCATCGAGTACGACGGCTGGTGGATGAGCAGCGGGGTGCCGAGGGCCCTCGCGATCTCGGCGGCCTCCCGGGTCTTGGCCGCGGAGTATGACGAGATCCCGACGTAGAGCGCCTTGCCCGACCGGACGGCGTGGTCCAGCGCCATCATCGTCTCCTCGACCGGCGTCTCCGGGTCGAAGCGGTGGCTGTAGAAGATGTCGACGTAGTCCAGGCCGAGCCGCTGCAGGGACTGGTCCAGGCTGGCGAGGACGTACTTGCGGGCGCCACCGCCCTGCCCGTAGGGGCCCGGCCACATGTCGTAGCCCGCCTTGGTGGAGATGACGAGCTCGTCGCGGAGCCCGGCGAAGTCGTCGCGGAGGTACTCCCCCATGTGGATCTCGGCCTGGCCGTAGGGCGGCCCGTAGTTGTTGGCCAGGTCGAAGTGCGTCACGCCGCGGTCGAAGGCGCGCCGCAGGATGGCCCGCTGGGTCTCGCGCGGCCGGTCCGTGCCGAAGTTCTGCCACAGACCGAGCGAGATGACAGGGAGCCGCAGGCCGCTGCGCCCGCAGCGTCGATAGAGCATGTCGCCGTCGTAACGGTCCTGCGCGGGGCGGTAGGCGTTCGTCATACGACCATCCAAGCGCACCGAGCCGGGGCGTGCCGGGTCAGCACTCGATGACGTTGACCGCGAGGCCGCCTCGGGCCGTCTCCTTGTACTTCACCTTCATGTCGGCGCCCGTCTCGCGCATGGTCTTGACGACCTTGTCCAGCGAGACGATGTGCGTCCCGTCGCCGCGCAGCGCGGTGCGGGCCGCCGTGACGGCCTTGACCGCCGCGACGGCGTTGCGCTCGATGCAGGGGATCTGGACGAGCCCGCCGACGGGGTCGCAGGTGAGGCCGAGGTTGTGCTCCATCCCGATCTCGGCGGCGTTCTCGACCTGTCCGGGCGTCCCGCCGAGCACCGCCGCCAGGCCGGCCGCGGCCATCGCGCAGGCGGAGCCCACCTCGCCCTGGCACCCCACCTCGGCGCCGGAGATCGAGGCCCCCTCCTTGATGATCATGCCGATCGCCGCCGCGGTCAGCAGGAAGCGGACCACCCCCAGGTCGTCGGCACCCGGCACGAACCGCACGTAGTAGTGCAGGACAGCGGGGATGATCCCGGCGGCGCCGTTGGTCGGCGCGGTGACGACGCGTCCGCCGGCGGCGTTCTCCTCGTTGACGGCGAGGGCGTAGAGGGTGATCCAGTCGAGCCCCCGCAGCGGGTCGACGTTGCCCTCCTCGAGGGCGAGTCGCAGCGCCAGCTCGGGGGCGCGCCGACGGACCCGCAGCCCACCCGGGAGCACCCCCTCGGTGGTGATGCCGTTGTCCACGCACTCCTGCATGACGCGCCAGATCTCCAGGAGCCCCGCCCTGACCTCGGCCTCGCTGCGCCAGGCGCGCTCGTTGTCGAGCATGACCTGGGCGATCGAGCGGCCGGTCTCCGCGCAGACCGCAAGCAGCTCGTCACCGGTCCGGAACTCGTGCGCGACCGGGGTCTCGTCCTCGACGATCCGATGGCCGCCGGACCCGTCCTCGACCACCACGAAGCCGCCACCCACCGAGTAGTAGGTGCGCTGCACCGGCTCCTCCAGCCCCTCGACGACGGCCTCGCAGGTCATGCCGTTGGAGTGACCGGGCAGGGACCGGGTCCGGTGCATGACGAGGTCGGTGGCCTCGTCGAAGTCGATCTCGTGGCGTCCCAGCAGCGCCAGCCGCTTGGTCGCGCGCATGTGCGCGAGACGGCCCTCGACGGCGCGGGGGTCGACGAGCTCCGGCGCCTCTCCGGACAGCCCGAGCAGGACCGCCTTGTCGCTGCCGTGGCCGTGGCCCGTCGCGCCCAGCGACCCGTAGAGCTCGACCCGCAGGCTCGTGACCCGGTCGAGCTGCCCGTCCGCCTCCAGCGACCGGACGAACATCAGCGCCGCGCGCATCGGGCCCACCGTGTGCGAGCTCGACGGCCCGATACCGATCGAGAAGAGGTCGAAGACGCTCAGTGCCATGCCCTGACCGTAGGTGACCCGCGCCACCTCGGCCAAGCCACCCCCTGCGGTGCGACGATGGCCGTATGCCGAAGCCCGCCGCCACCGGACCCCAACGCCACGGCTCCGCCTCCGCCGAGCCGATCGCCGACACCCTGACCCCCGACGCCGCCGGGGTCGTCCTGGCCCTGCGCCGCATCTCGTTCCTGCTCGAGCGGGCGCTGGAGTCCAGCTACCGCATCAAGGCCTTCCGCGGGGCCGCGGCCACGCTGGGGGCGCTCGGCGACGACGAGCTGACGACCCGCGCCGCTGCCGGGACGCTGCAGGACCTGCCCGGGATCGGCAAGGGCAGCGAGGCGATCGCGCAGGCGGTGCTGCGCGGCGAGGAGCCCGTCTACCTCGCCCAGCTCGAGGAGCGCGAGTCCGCACCCCTGGCCCGCGACGGCCAGGAGCTCGTCGTCCTGCAGCGCGGCGACCTGCACAGCCACTCTGACTGGTCGGACGGCGGGTCCCCCATCGACGAGATGGTGATGACCGCGGTCGAGCTGGGGCGGGAGTACCAGGTGCTCACGGACCACTCCCCCCGCCTCAAGGTCGCCAACGGCCTGTCGCCCGAGCGTCTGCGCAAGCAGCTCCAGGTGGTCGCCGGTGCCAACCAGATCGTGCCCGGCAGCTTCCGGCTGCTGTCGGGGATCGAGGTCGACATCCTCGACGACGGATCGCTCGACCAGGAGCCCGACCTGCTCGAAGAGCTCGACGTGGTGGTCGCCTCGGTGCACTCCAAGCTCAAGATGGAGTCCGCCGCGATGACGCGCCGCATGGTCGCGGCCGTCAGCAACCCGCGCACCAACGTGCTGGGGCACTGCACGGGCCGGCTCGTCACCGGAGGCCGAGGCAAGCGGCCGCAGTCGTCGTTCGACGCCCGCGTCGTCTTCGAGGCGTGCGCCGCCCACGACGTCGCGGTCGAGATCAACTCCCGGCCGGAGCGGCAGGATCCGCCGGACGACCTGATCACGCTGGCGCTGGACGCCGGGTGCCTGTTCGCGGTCGACACCGACGCGCACGCGCCGGGGCAGCTGGACTTCCAGCAGCTGGGGGCCGAGCGGGCCTGGCACCTCGGGGTCCCAGCCGAGCGCATCGTCACCACCTGGCCGCGAGATCGCCTGCTGGAGTGGGCCGCTCGACGCTGACTCCGACCCGATTAGGAGTTCTCCGCCGCCGTCCCCTATGCTTTCGGAGTCCTCGACGGGCTCGAGCTACTAGAGCGCTAGCGGCAGAGGGCCCGAGAGATTCGGGTCCCCATCGTCTAGCGGCCTAGGACCCCGCCCTTTCACGGCGGTAGCACGGGTTCGAATCCCGTTGGGGATACAGAGCATGTACGATGGACAAGTTGGTCACGGCCAGCGAGTTGTCGGAGTGCTTGAGGTAGTCACTCCTCACCCTTTGGCCCCGTAGCGCAGTTGGTTAGCGCGCCGCCCTGTCACGGCGGAGGTCGCCGGTTCGAGCCCGGTCGGGGTCGCCAGTCTCTCCCTCGGGAGAGACTTCGCGATATCTTGAGGATGTCGCGAGGCCAGGTAGCTCAGTTGGTACGAGCGTCCGACTGAAAATCGGAAGGTCGGCGGTTCGACCCCGCCCCTGGCCACCAGCAAGCCGCATCCCGACCGGGGTGCGGCTTCGTCGTTCTCGCTGCGGCTCCCCCCGCCTGCGTGCGCCTGGGGCCGCGCATCCCCCTCGTCGGCGCGGCCCCGGCGCAGCACCATGACATCCCGCCCGGCACTCAAGTGCGACGCCCACCTTTTGAGGGGTGCTCACTCGGGGTCGGTGGGCAGGTGCCGGCCGAGGGCCAGACCCAGCTGCTGGGACAGCCAGCTCTTGCGCGGGGCTCGCGCCTGGCGTGGACCGGCCCCGGCGCTGACACCGCCCGGCAGCGCATCACCCAGCCGGTGACGCACCGACCGGATCGCCCACTCGTCGCTCGGGTGCGCGACGTGCGCCTCGTCGTTGAGCACCATGTCGGCGACCGGCGACGACTCGGCGATGTCGATGGCCGCCTGCACGTCGGGGGCGCGCTCGTAGCCCAGGGCCGCCCAGTCGATCGAGGCCCGGCGCGAGGAGAACGTCCAGGGCTGGGTCACCGCCCGCACGAAGGTCTCACGGTCCTGGTCGACCTCGAAGTGGTCGAAGACGTAGTCGACCCCCGCCTGCACGATCCGGCGCGAGATCAGCTCGTTCTCTCGGGCGTAGGCGCTGATCAGGATGATGCTGGTGACGCCGGCGGGAGTGTGCCGGCGCACCTCCTGCGCGAGCCGCGCGCCCGGGAAGTGGTCGTGCGCCGGGATCGAGTCCACGCCCGAGCGCCGCGCCGCCGCGGCCCGGCGCTCGGGAGACCTGCGGTCGTGCCCGTCGAGCACGGCGATGTCGACCTGCCCCCAGCGGGTGCCGAGCGCGAGGGCACCCTCGAAGTCGAGGGCGTCGACCTGGGCGTCGGTCGCCTCCCGCAACCACAGCTGACGGGCGTCCCGGACGCTCGGGCTGTCGTCGACGATCACGATCCTCATCCGCGCCCGCCCGTCCTCATGCCAGCCTCGCGCGGGTCTCGGCGAGCAGCCTGCTCACCCGGCGCAGGTCGTCCGCGACCCCCTCGCGCAGCTCCCCGGCGTCAGCCCCGGCGACCAGTCGCTGCCCCTGCTCCACGACCGTCGTGAGGTAGTCGAGCTCGGCACCGGCCGCCGCACGTCGGGCCGCCTCGGTGCGGGCCTGCGCCTGGGCGCGGGCCTCGACCTGGACCTCGTTGCACGCGTCGTCCAGGGTGCGGCTGACGCACTGCGACCCCACATAGGCCATGAGCGGCCACACGAGCTCGGGGATCGCGAACCTCAGGGTGCCCTCGGTCGCCAGAGCGGTCAGCACGAGGCCGAGCACCAGTGCGGCGCGGCAGGCCAGGACGGCCCGTCGCGGCCGCACGACGAGACCAAGCATCATCGCCCACCCCACCATCGGCATGTTGAGCATCATGTCCTCCGGCCCGCGCGGCCCGTGACCGGCGAACCAGAGTCCCCCGAGGCAGGCTATCGGCACGGCACCGCTCAGGGCCACCAGGGGTTCCCCGGCGGTCCCCAGCGGCGCAGGACCCGATGGGCGACCACCGTGGAGAGGAGCAGGAGCGCGGCGACGGGCAGCGCGATCGCCGCCGGCACGACGGAGTGCTGGGGCACCGCGAGGATCAGCACGTATGCCGCCATCGCCGCCACGCCGGCCGCCGTCACCGACAGGGACAGCGGCTGCCCGTCCACCGCGGGCAGCACGACGGTCTCGTCGTCGACCTGCACCGAGACCTCCCCGTTCGGGCCGACCGTCGCGCTCCGGACCCGGACGACCCCACCTCCGCGTCCGGCGAGGTGCTGCCACAGCAGGCGCGCCTGAGACCGGCTCACGACGACCGTGCCGGCCGACGGGTCGACGTCGAAGAAGGTGAAGCGCGAGGCGTCGGGCTCGCTGGACCGGGTGGCCTGGGAGTAGACGTCGCAGGCGTCCCGCAGGTAGTAGGCCTCGGCGCGGGTCGCCCGGCCGAGCTGCTGCTTGTGCTGGGACACGGCCTTGCGCAGCTCGGTCGCCTCGTCCACCCCGGCGCCACCCAGGGCGAAGATGGTCACCTGCAGCTGGTCGATGGCCTCCGCACCGACCCCCGTCACGACGGCGTTGCGCCCCGCCAGGCGGGCGGCGGCCAGCGACGCCTGCGCCGAGCGCTCGACGAGGGCCTCGTGACGCCGGACCTCCTCGGCGACGAGCCACACGAGGGACCGGCCGAGCAGCACGCCGATCAGCACGAACCCCGTGGTGACCACCAGGTAGGGCTCCGAGCCGACCAGCGACCTCGCGGCCGCCGTCACGCCGATCGTCACGGCGGTCAGCACCAGGCCGGTCGACAGGCGCCGCGCCGACACGAAGGCGACGAGCGGGATCACGACCATCACGGCGGCCGTGTGGGGGTAGTGCGCCCAGCCCAGCAGCGACCACACCGTCGCGTCGACGAGGTCCGCCGCCACTCGCCACCGGACCCCGGGGCCGCGCCCGGCCCGCAGCCGCGACCACAGCCACAGGTCGTGGACCACGCACAGGGCCAGCAAGGCCCAGCGCCGGGGGTGTCGGCCCACCCCCACGTCCCCACCAGCAGCCAGAGGCGCGCGGTGAGTCGCACGACGAGGGTGACCGTCGCCTCGTTGCGATGGACGGCCCTCAGGGCCACGGCGCTCAGGCCGCCGACTGGTGGTGCCACGTCGTCAGGATCGCACCTGCCGCCCGCAACTCGGAGCAGCGGCACTTGAGGCCTTCAGCAGCGTCAGGCGGCGGGGAGCGCGCCGGCCACGACGTCGGCCGCCGACGTGATGGACTGCGCGGTCTCGCTGGAGACCGACCCGTCCTGGACACTGCTCTGGACCGCGCCGCTCAGCTCACCCAGCGCCGCGCGCGCGGCACCGGCATCCTGCTGACGGATGGCCTTGTCGAGCGAGCGCAGGCTCTTGGACGCGTCCTTGCCCGAGGACCCGGACAGCTGCGCACCCTGGACGACGTCGCCCAGCGTCGACGCGGCCGCGGAGGCCGAACCGGTCCAGGTCGGCGCCGGGTCGCTGGGCTCCTCGGTCGGGGTCGACGGCTGCTCGGTCGGGGTCGTCGGCTGCTCGGTCGGGGTCGTCGGCTCCTGCGTCGGGGTCGTCGGGGCACTGGAGGTCGGCCTCTGGGTGGGGGTCTGCGTGACGGTCACCGTCGGGGCCGAGGTCGTCCTCGTGGGGGCGGTCGTGCGGGCGGTGGTGCTCGTCGCCGTGGGGGTCGGGACGGTGGGCGTGTCGGTCGAGGGGCCGGTCCCCCGGAGCACGAACCACCACAGGGCACCGACCGTCGCCGCCAGCAGGAGGAGCATCACCCACAGCGCCCCCATGCCGCGGCGCCGCGGGCGGTCGGGCTCGCCACGGTAGGCCGTGGCCTGCGTGACCGTGCGCGGTGCGGGCTCGGGGGCCCGCACCGCGGGAGGGAGCACGGTGGTGGCGGCCGCCGCGGCTCCGGCGACCGGCAGCACCGTCGTGGAGGGCGCGGCGCCGCGGCGGATGGCAGCGATCCGGCCGGCGACGTCAGCGGCGCTGGCGGGTCGGTCCTGGGGCGACTTGGCCAGCAGCTGGGCGACCAGGTCGTCGACGGCCTGCGGCACCCCGGGGCGGCGCTCGGACGGCAGCGGCGGGGGCGTGCTCAGGTGGTGGTGCAGGATCGACAGAGGGTGCTCGCCCTCGAACGGCGGCTCGCTGGTCAGCAGGGTCATGAGGACGCAGCCGAGGGAGTACAGGTCGCTCTGCGGGGTGGCCGTCCCGCCGGTGGCCTGCTCCGGAGACAGGTATGGCGCGCTGCCGATGACCGTGGCGGTCGCCGTCAGCTGGCTGGTGCGAGCCTGGTCCAGGCGGGCGATCCCGAAGTCCACCATCTTGAGGGTGCCGCGCTCGTCGAGCATGAGGTTGCTGGGCTTGACGTCACGGTGCACGACGCCCGCCCGGTGCGCGGCGCCGAGGGCGGAGGCCACCTCCTGGGTGTAGGCGAGCGCCCGGTCGACCGGGAGCGGCCCCTGGTCGCGGACCAGCTCGTCGAGGCTGGGCCCGCTCAGCAGCTCCATGACGAGATAGGCCGTGTGGCCGTCGACGCCGTTGTCGAAGATCGTGACGATGTTGGGGTGGGACAGCGCCGCGGTGGCGTGGGCCTCCTGCTGGAACCTCTCGGCCGCCACCTCGTCGCCGGTGGCCGCCAGGTCGACCGTCTTGACGGCCACCCGGCGTTGCAGCCGGGTGTCGACGGCAGACCAGACCTGGCCCATCCCGCCGCGGCCGATCTGGCGCTCCAGGCGGTACCGGTTGGCGAGGACGATGTCTCCACTCATGGACGCCATTGTCACGCATGGCCCGGGGCGTGGGCCCCGATCGGCCCGGCGCGCCTGGTCAGAGCGCGAGCAGGGCGCACCCGAGAGCCACCAGCCACGAGGTGAAGCTGCCCAGGAGGAAGTACTCGGTCACGACGTCGATCCGTTGACCCGGCCCGCGCTGGTCCTGCAGCTCGGGGAAGCGCAGGATCCCCTTGGCGGCGATGACGACGGAGGCTGCGGTCGCCTGGCCCGCGAGGGCGAGCCCGACGACGAAGACACGCTCCATCGGGCCCAGCCAGCGCCCGCCGCGCAGGACCCCGGGCTGGCTGTGCGCGCCGGCCGCGTCGAGGACGAGACGCACGACGACGTTGCCGGTGCCGATCTGCGCCAGCATCACGGCGAGGACCATCAGCGCGCGGTCGAGCGGCACCCGGCCGAGCCGGGGCAGGCCGAGCGAGCCCCACCACCGGGCCAGCGGCCCACCGGCGGCGGCGTCGACCCCGGCCAGCGCGAAGAGTGCCACGAGTCCCACCAGGAGGGAGGCGCCGGCCACCAGCCGGTGCCGTCCGGCGCTCCGCAGCAGAGCGGCGGCCGCGGCCGAGGGGTCGTGGGCGCGGTCGTCGCCGTCGCCCTCGCCGTCGCCGTGGTCGCGTGCCCGGAGCCCGCTGCTCACGGCGGCCGCCGACGAGCGGGCCCACACGACGAGCAGCAGCACGATCCCGAGCAGTGCGAGCAGGTGCCAGCCGCCACGCTGCCCGAGCAGGGGCCAGGACAGCACGGCCACGGGGACGGAGACCAGGACTGGCAGCCACGAGGGCCGCCGACCCCCAAGCTCCGCGCCGGGGCGCGCCAGGTCGCCGGCTCCCAGCGCCAGCAGCCACACGGCGAGATAGGTCATGGTGCTCCTCAGCGGTCGCGGGCAGGCTGGGTGAGGATCTCGTGCGCCTCCCTGATGGCTCCGAGGCTCTCTCGCGCCACCAGCTGGGAGACCGCCGACTGCGTGATCCCCTCCTGCTCGGCCACCATTGTCTGCGTGAGGTCTGACATGACCCCCAGGAGCACCCGCAGGGGCCGCGCGTCCAGCCTGGAGACGAGCTCGTCGCGCAGGACCAGCGTGGCGAGGATGGTGGCTGCGGCGCCGGAGGGCCGGTCCGGGTCCTCGACGTACCACGTGCGGCAGGACCGCGTGCCCGCCGAGGCGGCCCGGCGCTCGGCCTCCTCCACGGCCTCTCGGGCGGCCCACCAGGCGCTGCCGTCCTGCAGGGGCGGGACGTGGCCGTGGTCGATCACCTGCACCAGGCCGCGCCCGATGCCACACCTGACGTCGACCTGCGGCAGCGTGTGCAGCCGGACGAGCAGCGAAGCAAGGACGGCGGACCCGACGTCGGCGTACACCCCTTGGAACTCGTCGCTGACCGTCGTGGTGAGCGGCTCGAGCGCGGGCACCACCTGCTCGACCTGGCGGAGCGCGGCGCCGAGGTGCTCGTGCAGGACGCGCCGGTTGCCGGCACGCCGGGACCCGACGACGTCCCCCAGCAGCGCGTAGACCGCGGGGTCGGACGATCCGGAGGAGGTCACGACATCAGAGAATAGCTCATTTCCGACTCAGTATCAGTCATCTGCTGATATCGAGGAGGACATCAGTGGCGCAACCGGCCACCGCTGGGTCACGCGCCTGCAGCGGCTCAGGTCGCCTGGCTCATGCGGGCGGTCTCGCCGACACCGTCGAGCAGCTGGCGGATCTCGCTCTCGCGGTAGCGCCGATGCCCCCCGAGCGTGCGGATCGAGTTGAGCTTGCCCGCCTTGGCCCACCGGGTCACGGTCTTGGGGTCGACCCGGAAGAGCTCGGCGACCTCGGCCGGGGTCAAGAGCTTCTCGCTGTCCTGCTCGCGGTGTGGCATGTGATCTCCCCGCTCTCGACGGAAGGTGCTCCCCCCGTGCAACGACGCCCCCCGGCGCCTCACCACCTGGCCGCTTCCATCTCAGAAGTGACCCTGGGTAGTCGAATCGGGCTACGGGTAGACTCAATTTCCTTCTTAGAATACTACGTATCGTGACATATGCGGGTTCTGTGCATCTCGATACGCCCGTATGGGTGCATCAACGCCCGAACCAACGCGAATCCAGTCAGCCCGGACATCACGTCCCGTGACTGCCCGTGGGCACGCGAGGATGCTCGACTCCACAGATGGCCCTCCCAGCATGTACCGTGTCCCTCACGAAGACACGAGATTCCCGGGGTCGCTCCGCCCGCTACGGCACCAGCCGCAGCCAGCGATGCCACTCCGGCAGACGCGCGAGGGGGTCACGCCATGGGGCGCGGCCGGGCCAAAGCCAAGCAGACCAAGGTTGCCCGGGAGCTGAAGTACTTCTCTCCCGACACCGACCTGAGTGCTCTTGAGCGAGAACTGCACGCATCGACGCAACGGGACACCGGCGAGCCACGCCGTGAACCGGATGACGACGACGGCTACGACGACTACGACCGGTGGTCCGCCGGTGGGCGCTGACCCATCGGGCCCGACCTGCCTCCTCGGCGGGTGGGTGACCCGATGTCGTCAGGTCGTCGCGCCGCCCGACCCCTGACGGGCGGGTCGGCATACCGCACATCGGACGGGGAGGGTGTCACCAGCTGGTGACACCCTCCCCGTCCGTCCGCCGTCCCCGTCTCAGACGCGGCTCCGGACTCGCTCTCAGACCCGGTGGGCGCCGACCAGCTGGACCGATCCCCCGTCGACGCCCTTGGCGCCCCGCACGACCTCGTGCCCGGGGTCTGCCGCGACGTCAGCGGCGTCCGACACCCGACCCATGACCCACGCGGGCAGGTCGCGCTCGCTGCACAGGTCCAGGGCGCGGTCGACCGCCGTCTCGGGAAGCACCGCCACGAAGCCCACCCCCATGTTGAGGGTGCGCTCGAGGTCGGACTGCGGCACCCGGCCGAGCTCCTGGACCAGACCGAAGATCGGCGGCGGCGTCCACGTCGCACGGTCCACGGTGACGAGCACCCCCTGGGGCAGGACCCGCGCGAGGTTGGCGGCGAGCCCACCCCCCGTGACATGGCTCAGCGCGTGGACGTCCACGCCGTCGGCCCGGATCAGCGCGAGCAGGTCGCGGGCATAGACCCTGGTGGGTGTCAGCAGCGACTCGCCCAGGGTGCTGCCGAGCTCGGGGACGTCCCGGTCGTAGTCCCACGACGCGTGGGCGAAGACACGTCGCACCAACGAGTACCCATTGGAGTGAAGTCCCGACGAGGCCAGCCCCAGCACGACGTCGCCCGCCCGCACCCGCTGGGGGCCGAGGACCTCGTCGTGCTCGACGACCCCGGTCGCGGCGCCCGCGCAGTCGTACTCGTCGGGTTCGAGCAGACCGGGGTGCTCGGCGGTCTCCCCGCCGACCAGGGCGACGCCCGCCTGCTCGCACGCGGCCGCGATGCCGGAGACGATGGCGGCGATGCGCTCGGGCACGACCTTGCCGGTGGCGATGTAGTCGGTCATGAAGAGCGGCTCGGCCCCGCACACCACGATGTCGTCGACGACCATGCCGACGAGGTCGAAGCCGATAGTGTCGTGCCGGTCCATGGCTTGCGCGACGGCGACCTTGGTCCCCACCCCGTCGGTCGACGTGGCCAGGACCGGGCGGCGCATCCCGGCGAGCGCCGAGGCGTCGAACATCCCCGCGAACCCGCCGAGCCCGCCGAGCACCTCGGGACGGGTCGCGCGTCGCACCGACGCCTTCATCAGCTCGACGGCCTTGTCGCCGGCCTCCACGTCGACCCCTGCCGACGCGTAGGTGATGGGCTCGCTCACGAGGGACCTTTCGTTGCGGGTGTGCAGGTGGGCCGTCCGGCTCCGGGCAAGACGCGGACGGTCAGGCGTGGGCGGGGTCGAGGACGACCGCCTGGTCGTCGGGGACGCCGAGGGGGTACGTGCCCGAGAAGCACGCGGTGCACAGCTGCTCGCGGGGCTGGTGGGTCGCGGCGATCATGCCGTCCTCGCTGATGTAGCCGAGGCTGTCGGCTCCGACGGACCGCCGAACGCCCTCGACGTCGATACCGGTCGCGATCAGCTCGGCCCGGCTCGCGAAGTCGATGCCGTAGAAGCAGGGCCAGCGCACCGGCGGCGAGGAGATCCGGACGTGGACCTCGGCCGCCCCGGCCTCGCGCAGCATGCGGACCAGCGCCCGCTGGGTGTTGCCGCGCACGATCGAGTCGTCGACCACGATCAGCCGCTTGCCCTTGATGACGTCACGCAGCGGGTTGAGCTTGAGCCGGATGCCGAGCTGCCGGATGGTCTGGGACGGGGCGATGAAGGTGCGGCCGACATAGGCATTCTTGACCAGGCCCTGGCCGTAGGGGATCCCCGACTCCTCCGCGTAGCCGATCGCCGCAGGGGTGCCCGACTCCGGGGACGGCATGACCATGTCCGCCTCGACCGGGTGCTGGCGCGCCAGCTCGCGCCCCATGTCGACCCGCGCCTCGTAGACGCCGCGCCCCGCGATCGTCGTGTCCGGTCGGGCGAGGTAGACGTACTCGAAGACGCAGCCCTTGGGCTCGGGCTCGGCGAAGCGCCGCGTGCGCAGGCCCTGCTCGTCGACGACGACCAGCTCGCCCGGCTCGACCTCGCGCACATAGCTGGCGCCGACGATGTCCAGGGCGGCGGTCTCGGACGCCACGACCCAGCCGCGCTCCAGCCGTCCGATCACCAGCGGCCGGACGCCCTGCGGGTCGCGCGCGGCATACAGGGTGTGCTCGTCCATGAAGACGAAGCAGAAGGCGCCCTTGACCAGGGGCAGCTGCTCCATGGCCGCCTCCTCGAGAGAGACGTCCTCGGCCCGGCTGCCCAGCAGCGAGGTGACGATGGCGGTGTCCGTCGTGTTGCCACGACGCAGCTCCCCGCCCGCCGTGCCGAACCCGTCGACGTGACGGGCGGACAGCAGCCCGCGCAGCTCGGAGGTGTTGATGAGGTTGCCGTTGTGGGCGAGCGCGATCGTGTGGTGGGCCGTGCCGCCCAGCGTGGGCTGGGCGTTCTCCCACTTGCTGGCCCCAGTGGTGGAGTAGCGGGTGTGCCCGATGGCGAGGTGCCCGGTCAGGGACCCGAGGGCGGTCTCGTCGAACACCTGGGACACCAGCCCCATGTCCTTGTAGACGAGGACGCGCTCTCCGTCGGACGTCGCGATCCCCGCCGACTCCTGCCCGCGGTGCTGCAGGGCGTAGAGACCGTAGTAGGTGAGCTTGCCGACCTCCTCGCCGGGCGCCCAGACGCCGAAGACCCCGCAGGAGTCCTGGGGCCCGGTCTCGCCGGGAAGGATGTCGTGATTGAGTCGACCGTCACCTCGTGTCACGGGCCCAGTGTCCCACAGCGCGGTCGACCCGTCGTCGCCTCGGCGTCAGCGCCTCAGCGTCGGCGGTCGAGGAGCACTGCCACCAGGGCGCCGAGGAGGGCACCCAGGCCACCGCCGAGGACGCCGAAGAACATCATGACGCGCCCTATGCCATAGGTCGCCGTCTGGCTGGCGCCGCTCACCGCGACAGGGTCCGGCCGCAGCAGCAGCGCCACCCCGGTCGCCAGCGCGAAGCCGAGAACCGCGCCGACGACGATGAAGCGGGAGAAGATCGGGCGCCGCCCACCCCGCGCCGGGGAGGGGTCGGTGGCGGGGGCCGGCACGGGGTCCTTGCCGGCGTCCGTGCTGACATCAGGGCGGTCGCTCACCGCCGCAGTCTATCCGCGCGCGGCGGCGAGCCCGGTCGCGACGGGGGGCAGCCCGGGGGCCCGCTCGGCGCCGGTGAGCTTGACCTCGCCCGGGACCGCTTCCTCCATCGCAGGCACCTCGTCGCCCCGCCGGGCGCAGAGGCGGTCCGCCTCGGCCACGACCGCGTCGTCCACGTCCGCGGGCAGCTTGCGGGCGAAGGCGGCCGGGGTCCGGGCCGCGAGGGCCAGCTCGTCGAGATCGAGCCAGGTGGGGCTCCACTCGTCGTAGCGGAACCGGGCGAAGGTCGTCGGGCAGTCCATGATCCGCAGCTGCGCGTCGGCCAGCAGCAGGGACTGGATGTAGGACTCGTCGGGGATGCGGACGGTGCGGAAGAAGGTCTGCGTGAGCCGGTCGTCGTGGTGGCGGCGCAGGAGGCTCTCGACGGCGCGACCCGTCAGGGTCACCCACAGCGCCCCCTTGAGGACATCCACCGGGGCGGGGCGCCGCAGCAGCTCGGGACGTCGCAGACCGAGGATCCACCGGGGGTCCCGCCGACCTTGATAGAACATGACGACCGACCGGAAGCGGCGCGCCACGAGGCGCCAGGCGAGCTTGACGACCCGGCGGACCAGCACCGGCCCCACGTGCGGCGGTTCGACGGTCCACCAGCGGTAGTGCCAGTCGTCGGTCATCGGGGGGTAGACGTCGATCAGCGCGTCGACGCCGGCGCGCCGCACCTCGTCCTCCCAGGCGGCGAGGTCGCGGATCGGGTAGTCCTGGCCGGAGAGCAGCACCACGTGCTCGGCGTCGACGGTGCGCCTCACGTGCTCAAGCACCTCGAGAGCCGCCCGGGTCATCGACCAGTCACCCCAGACGATGTCGATGTCGCTGCGGTGCACGGTCGCGCCGAGCGGCTCGAGGTCCTCGCGCGAGACGAGGCCGGGCACGCTGTGCCGCACGACGATGGCGGCGTCGGGACTGAGCTCGCGGATCCGGCCCACGACGCGCAGGATCCCCCCAGGATCGGCGTGGCACATCAGGACGTAGCAGAACCGCGTCGATGTCATGGTCGTTCTCCCCCCCCAGGAAGCGTCCTCCCTCGGACGCCTCAGGACGAGACTAACGGAGCGTCACCTGCCCCGTGAACGGTTGTGCACAGGGAACGCGTCAGACGGTCACCGACGCGTCAGGAGGCGTGCCGCGACCTGCTCGAGGACGGCCGGGTCCCCGGCATATGGCCCGTCTGGTCGCGGCCAATGGGTGATCACGTCGGTGAACCCCAGCTCGGCCACCCGCCCCACCACCTCCTCGAAGCGGTCGACGGACGAGAGGGACAGGTCACCGGACGGGTCGACGTGGACGTAGCGGCGGAAGCCCTGCGGCGGCCCGAGGTCGTCCATCCGCCGCGACAGCTCCTCGAGGCTGCGCCACCAGGCCTCACGGTCGTCGCCGTGGGTTCCGGTCGTGACCCAGGCGTCCCCCAGCGCGACGGCGAGCCGCTGCGACCGTGGGCCGTTGGCGGCCATCACCACCGTGGGGCGGGGGTCCGCGACCGGGAGCGTCCGGGCGTCCCGGCAGGTGAAGTACTCCCCCTCGTGGTCGACGTGGTCCTCGCGCAGCAGCCGGTCGAGCAGGCGGGCGAACTCCTCGAACCGGTCGACCCGCTGACGCACCGTCAGCTCCGGCCCACCCAGCACGCGCGAGTCGAGGTCACCACCGGTGCCGAGACCGAGCAGCAGCCGGCCGTCGCTGACGTCCTGCAACGACTGCACGTCCCGGACGAACGCCGCCGGGTGCCGGAAGTTGGGCGACGCCACGAAGGTGCCGATCCCGACGTGCCGGGTGACCAGGGCGGCGGCCGTCAGGGTCGAGACGGTGCCGTACCACGGCGAGTCCGGCAGACCGCCCCACGTGAGGTGGTCGTAGGTCCACAGGTGGTCGAAACCCATCTCCTCGGCGGCCCGCCAGCGGGGCTCTGCCTCCCTCCAGCGCACCTCCGGCAGGATGGTCAGGCCGATGCGCGGCGTCATACGAGATCCTCCTGGTCGGACGAGGCGCCGGCCGTCCCGGCGCCGGGCGGCAGCGGCAGCAGCGAGGTGAGGTCGGAGCGCTGGCCGCTCGCGCGGACCCGGCCGCCCGAGACCGCGGCCGTCCAGGTCAGGGCCCCGGTCGCCAGCTGCAGCCAGGTGGTCGCGTCGGTCTCGACCGTGCTGGGCGGGGTGCCGCGGGTGTGCACCGGGCCCTCGACGGCCTGGACCGCGCCGTATGGCGGGACGCGCACCTCCAGGGAGCGCCCGGGGTATCGCGCGCCGAGCTCCTCCAGCGTGTATCGCACGGCCGTGGCCACCGTCTGGCGCGGCGCTGCGGGATCGGCCTGCCAGGCGGCGAGCGCCTCGGCGCCCTGGTCGGCGGGGATGCGGCGACGGGTTGGCATGTCACGATGGTGGCATGCGCGCAACGATGATCCATGCAGCCCGTGACATCCGTCTCGAGGAGGCCCCCGCCCCATCGGTCCTGACCCCCACCGACGCCGTGGTCCGGGTCGTCCGGTCCTGCATCTGCGGGTCAGACCTGTGGCCCTACCGCGGCGAGAACCCCACCGACGAGCCCCACCCGATCGGTCACGAGTACGTCGGCGTCGTGGAGGAGGTCGGCGAGGAGGTCAAGAACGTCGCGCCCGGCCAGTTCGTCATCGGCGGGTTCACATACTCCGACAACACCTGTGAGATCTGCCAGGCCGGGGTGCACAGCGCCTGCCTGCACGGTGGGTTCTACGGCTCCAAGGACCGCGCCGGCCTGCCCGTGGGTGGCTGCCAGGCGGAGTACCTCCGCGTCCCGCTCGCCGACGGCACCCTCGTCGCCACCCCCGAGATGCCGTCCGACGACCTGCTGCCGTCGCTGCTCACGCTGTCCGACGTCATGGCCACCGGGTGGCACGCCGCGGTCTCCGCCGACGTCCGCGAGGGCCACACGGCGGTGGTCGTGGGCGACGGCGCCGTCGGTCTGTGCGGGGTGCTGGCCGCCCGCGAGCTCGGCGCCGAGCGCATCATCGCCATGTCCCGCCACGCGTCCCGGCAGGCCATCGCCCGGGAGCTCGGGGCGACCGACGTCGTCGAGGAGCGTGGCGAGGAGGGCGCGGAGCGCGTGCGCGAGCTCACCGGCGGCCTCGGTGCCCACAGCGTCCTGGAGTGCGTCGGCACCGGCGGCTCGATGGAGCAGGCCTTCGCCGCGGCGCGTCCCGGCGGACGCGTGGGGTTCGTCGGGGTGCCGCACGGCGTCGAGCTCCCCGTCGAGCGGATGTTCCGCAAGAACATCTCCCTGGCCGGCGGCATGGCCCCGGTGCGGCGCTACCTCCCCCACCTCGTCTCCTCCGTGCTCGCCGGGCAGATCGCCCCGGGCGCGGTCTTCGACCTGACGCTGCCGCTCGACGACGTCGCCGAGGGCTACCGCGCGATGGACGAGCGCCGCGCGATCAAGGTCATGCTCACGCCGTGACGGCGACCTGCGAGCAGCGGTGAGCGACAACGGCATACGCATCGACTGGGTCGAGGGGCGAGCCGCCGGGCGCGCCGCGACGGTGATGCGCGACGGCCACCCGCAGTCCTTCGTCGACCTCGATGACCCGACCGTCCTGGCGTTCGAGTACGTCCAGCACCTTGCGTGCGTCCTGGACTCCCTCCCGCCCGGTCCGCTGGGCGTGACGCACGTCGGCGGCGCTGGGCTGTCGCTGGCTCGCTACGTCGAGGCCACGCGCCCCGGGTCGCCCCAGATCGTGCTCGAGCCCGACGCCGAGCTCACCGAGGTGGTCCGCCGCGAGCTACCCCTCCCCCGACGGCACCGGATCCGGGTGCGGCCCGTGGACGGCCGGTCGGGGGTGGCAGCCCTGCGGGACGGGTCGGCTGATGTGGTCGTGGTCGACGCGTATGACGGCGGCCGGGTGCCCCCCGAGCTCGGCACCGTGGAGTTCCTGACCGACGTGCGTCGCGTCCTGAGTGCTGACGGGCTCGTCCTGCTGAACCTCGCCGACGAGCCGTCGTGGCGCTATGTCGCGGCCGTGGCCGCCGGGGCGGGGGTGGCGGGGCTCGACCACCAGGCCGTGCTGGCCACTCACGACGTGCTCAAGGGGCGACGCTTCGGCAACTCGGTGCTGGTCGCGGCGGGCTCGACCGCCGACCTCGACCTGGTCGAGCTGCGCCGCCACGTGGCCCGGTCACCGTTCCCCACGGGCATGTGGTCCGGTGCCGAGCTGGCCCGCCGCGCCCGGTCGGCGCGTGCGCTCACCGACGCGCTCGCCGCCGCGGACCCCGACGCCGCCTCGTCCCCGCGGCCTCCGGACCTCGGACGCTGGCGCCTGCGCTGACGGCCTCGGGGCGACCTCACCGCAACGGCACGAACCGGCAGTGGCCGTGCGGACTCGTGCGCAGCTGCCCCGCCTCGAGCACCACCAGCATCATCTGGCCGCGTGCACCACGTCCATGAGACCTACCCTCGCACACGCCGGCGCGCCAGCCGCGACCTGCCGAACCGGCCCGTCCGCCATACCGGTTCGCGGTCAGCCGAGGTGGCTCCGGGCGTTGCGGAACATCCGCAGCCAGGGGCTCGGCTCGTCGACCGGGCCATCGGTCCACGACAGCTGGATGTTGCGCTGCACCCGCTCGGGGTGCGGCATCATCGCGGTGAACCGCCCGTCCGGCGTCGTCACGGCGGTCAGCCCCCCGGGCGACCCGTTGGGGTTGGCCGGGTAGGTCTCGGCCGGCGCGCCGGACCCGTCCAGGTAGCGCATCGCCGGCACCACGTCCGTCGGCGACCCGTGCCGGGAGAAGTCCGCGCGACCCTCGCCGTGCGCCACCGCGATCGGCAGGCGCGACCCGGCCATCCCGGCGAAGAAGATCGACGGGCTGTCGAGCACCTCGACCTGCGAGAGGCGGGCTTCGTACTGCTCGCTGCGGTTGCGCGTCCAGCGGGGCCAGGCCTGCGCCCCGGGGATCAGCTCGGCCAGCTCGCCGAACATCTGGCAGCCGTTGCAGATGCCCAGCCCGATCGTGTCGCCCCGCTCGAAGAACGCGCGGAACTGGTCGGTCAGGCGCGGGTCGAACAGCACCGACCGCGCCCAGCCCGCACCGGCGCCGAGCGTGTCGCCGTAGGAGAAGCCGCCCGCCGCGACGAGGCCCGTGAAGTCCGACAGGTGCGCGCGGCCCGACTGCAGGTCGGTCATGTGCACGTCGTAGGTCTCGAACCCGGCCCGGTCGAACGCGAACGAGGTCTCGACGTGCGAGTTGACCCCCTGCTCGCGCAGCACCGCCACGCGGGGACGCGCTCCGCGCGAGAGGTATGGCGCCGCCACGTCCTCGCCCGGGTCGAAGGCCGGGGCCACCACCAGACCGCACGACTGCGTCCCGAACGCCGCGTGCTCCTCGTCGGCGCAGTCGGGGTTGTCGCGGAGGCGGGCGATGCGCCAGGACACCTCGTCCCACGCCTGCGCGAGGTCGTGCAGGGGCTCGTCGAGCACCTCGTCCTCACCCACGCGCGCGCGGACGCGCCGGTCGTCGGTGGTGCGTCCGACGACGGTCACCAGCTCGGCCAGCCCGTGGTCGGCGAGGACGCGCAGCACGGCGTCCAGGTCGCCCTCCGAGCACTCGAGCAGGGCGCCGAGCTCCTCGGCGAACAGCCCGGCGAGGGACTCCGCCGCGAGCTCCAGGCCCGTGGCTCCGGCGAAGGCCATCTCGCAGGCCGCCGCCCACAGGCCGCCGTCGGAGCGGTCGTGATAGGCGCTGACGAGCCCGCGCGCTCGCAGCGCGCCCAGGGCGGAGGCGAGCGCGAGCAGCCGCGCCGGGTCGTCGAGATCGGGCACCTCCTGCCCGAACGCCCCGCCGACCTGCGCGAGCATCGACCCGCCGAGGCGGTCGCGCCCGGCGCCGAGGTCAACCAGCACCACGAGCGATCCGCCACCAGCCAGCTGCGGGGTCCAGGTGCCGCGGACGTCCTCCATGGAGGCGAAGGCGGTGACCACCAGCGAGACCGGCGAGGTCACCTGCTTGTCGACCGGGTCGGCGCCGCCGGACGCCTCCGAGCGCCCGGACGCGTGCGGTCCCTCGGTCCAGCGGGTCCGCATCGACAGCGAGTCCTTGCCGACGGGCACGCCGATGCCGAGCGCGGGGCACAGCTCCATCGCCACGGCCTCCACGGTGTCGTAGAGCGCGGCGTCCTCGCCCTCCTCGCCGCACGCCGCCATCCAGTTGCAGGACAGCTTGACCCGCGAGAGCTCCACCGGGGCGGCGAGCAGGTTGGTGATGGCCTCGGCGACCGCCATACGGCCTGAGGCGGGGGCGTCGACGGAGGCGAGGGGCATCCGCTCCCCCGTCGCCATCGCCTCCCCGGCGAACCCGACCAGGTCCCCGAGCGTCACCGCGACGTCGGCCACCGGCACCTGCCACGGCCCCACCATCTGGTCGCGGTGCGTGAGCCCGCCGACCGTCCGGTCGCCGATCGTGATCAGGAACCTCTTGCTCGCGACCGAGGGGTGGCGCAGGACGTCGTAGGCCGCCCGCCGCACGTCGACCGCCCCCACGTCGAACGAGTCCCCCTGCCGAACGACGCGACTCACGTCACGCGTCATCCGCGGCGGCTTCCCGAGCAGGACCTCCATGGGCATGTCGATGGCCCGCTCGGAGACGGGCTCCGCCACGTCGTCGCCGAGGCGGTCGTCCGTCAGGCGCAGCTGCCCGTCGTCCGTGGCGACCCCGACCACGGCGTAGGGGCAGCGCTCACGGTCGGCGAGCGACGCCAGCAGGCCGAGCGACGCCGGCGCGATGGCCAGGACGTAGCGCTCCTGGCTCTCGTTGCACCAGATCTCCTTGGGCGCGAGGCCGGTCTCCTCCAGCGGCACCGCGGCGAGGTCGAACCGCGCCCCCAGCCCGGCGCCGTCCACGAGCTCGGGGAAGGCGTTGGACAGGCCGCCGGCCCCCACGTCGTGGATGGCCAGGATCGGGTTGTCCTCGCCCATCGCCCAGCAGTGCGAGATGACCTCCTGCGCCCGCCGCTCGATCTCGGGGTTGCCGCGCTGCACGGAGTCGAAGTCCAGCTCGGCCGCGTTGGCGCCCGCCGCGAGGGAGGAGGCGGCGCCGCCACCCATGCCGATCCGCATCCCCGGACCGCCGACCTGCACCAGCAGGGTCCCCGGGGGGAAGACGACCTTGTCGGTCTGCGAGGCCGAGATCGTCCCGAGCCCGCCGGCACTCATGATCGGCTTGTGATAGCCGCGGCGCACCCCGTCGACGGTCTGCTCGTAGACGCGGAAGAAGCCGCCCAGCGCCGGACGACCGAACTCGTTGTTGAACGCCGCCGCGCCGATCGGGCCCTCGACCATGATCTGCAGCGGGCTCGCGAGGTGGCCGGGGGCGCCGTACGGCGACTGCTCCCACGGCTCGGAGGTGCCCGGCAGGTGCAGGTTGCTGACCGCGAAGCCGGAGAGCCCCGCCTTGGGGGCCGAGCCGCGCCCGGTGGCGCCCTCGTCGCGGATCTCGCCGCCCGCTCCGGTCGCCGCGCCGGGGAACGGCGAGATGGCGGTGGGGTGGTTGTGCGTCTCGACCTTCATCAGGACGTGGACCTCGTCCTCGTATGCCGCGTAGCGCCCCGGCCCGTCCTGCTGCTCCGGCACCCAGCGCGTGCGGCGGCCACCCTCCATCACGGACGCGTTGTCCTTGTAGGCGATGACCGTGCCCTGGCCGTTGGCCTGCTCGGTGTGCCGGATCATCCCGAACAGCGACCGCGGCTGCGGCTCGCCGTCGATGACGAAGTCGGCGTTGAAGATCTTGTGCCGGCAGTGCTCGGAGTTGGCCTGGGCGAACATCATGAGCTCGACGTCGGTCGGGTTGCGGCCCAGCCCCGTGAACGCGTCGACCAGGTAGTCGATCTCGTCGTCGGACAGCGCGAGCCCGAAGCGCCCGTCGGCCTCCACCAGCGCCTCGCGTCCCGCCCCCAGGACGTCGACGTGCTCGAGCGGCTCGGCCTCGCGCTCGGTCGCGAGCAGCGCGGCGTCCTCGCGGCGCAGCAGGACGGTCTCGGTCATCCGGTCGTGGAGGACCGCGGCCGCGGCGGCCCACTGCTCGTCGTCGAGGGCCGGCCCGTGCAGGGAGTACTCGACGACGCGCTCGACCCGGTGCAGGTCCAGGGCACAGCTGTGAGCGATGTCGGTCGCCTTGGACGCCCAGGGGGACACGGTGCCGAGGCGTGGCGCCACGACCACCAGGGTGCCGTGGGTGCCGTGGGCGCCGTCGGCACCCTCCGAGCCGTTCGCCCAGGGCTCGCCATAGGTGAGCAGGCTCTCGAGGGTGGCCCGGTCCTGCGGCGTCAGCTCCTCGGCGCTGGACACCCAGTGCACGAACCGCGCGTCGATCCCGGTGACCTGCGGCACGACGGCCTGCACCCGGGCCAGCAGGGCGGCGGCCCGGAAGTCGGAGAGCGCCCGACCCCCCTCGACGACGGAGAGGACGTGGGCGGGCGACGACATGGAGGCTCCTCGGGGGCGCGGCGATCGAGCGCCCTCAGGCTACCGGCTCGGGGTCAGTCGTCCTCACCGGTGTAGACGCCGGTGCTCGAGGTGTCCGTGGCCCGGGCGAGGTCGACGTCGTGGTGGGTGGTGCGACGCGCCTCGTGCCGTCCAGCACCCTCGGGGATGGGGGCGACGGCGCCGATCCCCGCCTCGTAGGCGTCCCAGTCGTCGTCGTAGTCACCCACCGTGATGGTGGCGCCCTCGGCGTGCACCCCGGCGACCTCGTGGTGCTCGGGGGCCAGCGCCCCGCCCAGCTCACGCGCTCGGGCGAGGAGCTCCGCCGTGACCTCGCCGGGGACGCTCAGCACGAGGCGGCGGCCCTGGCGGATGCGCGTGAACTCGCCGTAGCCCAGCTCGGCCGCCCGCGGCAGGGCGTCGTGGCCCTCGGCGTCCGGCGCGTCGCTGGTGGGCATGACGTTGACGACGATGCGTCCCATGTCGGGGGTCTCCTGGGTCCGGCGGGCGGGTCCCCCCAGGATATCGACGACCCCGTATGCCGTCCTGGCGCCCCCGGCATACCGCTCCGGCGTCTCGATCTGCCCCCCTGTGGAGGAGCGGCTCAGCCGAAGCGGCGCCCCGTCAGCGCCTCGTAGGCCTCGACGTACTTGGCGCGGGTCCGCTCGACCACGTCCTGCGGCAGGGGCGGCGGCGCGTCGCCGGAGTCCTTGTCCCAGCCGGAGGCCGGCGAGGTGAGCCAGTCGCGGACGTACTGCTTGTCGTAGGACTCCTGCCGGGCGCCCGGCTGCCAGGTCGCGGCGGGCCAGAAGCGGGAGGAGTCGGGGGTGAGGACCTCGTCGGCGAGGACCAGCTCGGGCTCGGCGCCCTCGCGCCGGCGCACCCCGAACTCGACCTTGGTGTCGGCGATGAGGATGCCGCGGTCGGCGGCGATCGCGTTGCCACGGGCCAGGATCCGTCGCGTCAGGTCGCCGACCCGGGCCGCGAGACCGCGGCCGATCTCGGCCTCCACCTCGGCATAGGTCATGGGCAGGTCGTGCTCGCCCATCGGCGCCTTGGTGGTGGGGGTGAAGACCGGCTCGGGCAGGGCGGACCCGTCGACCAGGCCCTCGGGCAGGGGGATGCCGCACACCGCGCCGGTGGCGCGGTAGTCCTCGAGGCCGCCGCCGGTGAGGTAGGCGCGGCCGATGCACTCGACGGGCAGCATCTCGAGCCGCTCGCACAGCACCGCCCGCCCGGCCACGGCGGCCGGCACGTCCGTCGACAGGACGTGGTCGGGCACGACGTCGGCGAGCTGCTCGAACCACCACAGGCTCAGCTGGGTCAGGACCGCGCCCTTGTCGGGGATGGGGGTCTCGAGGACGTGGTCGTAGGCCGAGAGCCGGTCGCTGGCCACCAGCAGGAGCTGGTCGGTGCGTGCCTCACCGGTCGCCGGGTCGAGCGGGGCATAGAGGTCGCGCACCTTGCCGGAGTAGACGTGGGCGTAGCCGGGGAGCTCGAGCGTGGGTGCCACAACAGGCCTCTCGTGGGTGGGTCTCAGACGACGACCTCGCCGCGCTGGGCGGCGAGGGCGATGTCGGTGCGGTGGTGCGATCCGGGCAGGTCGATCCGGTCGACGGCCGCGTAGGCGCGCACGCGGGCCTCGGCCAGGTCGGCGCCGAGCGCCACGACCGACAGCACGCGTCCCCCGGCGGAGACGAGCAGGCCGGCGTCGTCGAGGCGGGTGCCGGCGTGCAGGACGTAGGCCTCCGTCTCCTCCTCGAGACCGCTGATGGGGCCGCCCGTGACCGGGTCGGCGGGGTAGCCCTCGGACGCGACCACCACGGTCACCGCGTGCTCGTCGCGCCACTGCAGGTCGGGCTGCTCGTCGAGCCGCCCCGTGGCGGCGGCGCGCAGCAGGGCGCCCAGCGGGCTGGCCAGGCGGGCCAGCACGACCTGGGTCTCGGGGTCGCCGAAGCGGGCGTTGAACTCCACCACGCGCGGTCCCCGAGACGTGAGGGCGAGCCCGACGTAGAGGACGCCGACGAACGGCGCCCCGCGGCGCGCCATCTCGTCGATCGTCGGCTGCGCGACCCGCGCCACGACGTCCTCGACCAGCCCGGCCGGGGCCCAGTCGAGCGGCGAGTAGGCGCCCATGCCACCGGTGTTGGGGCCGCTGTCGCCGTCGCCCACGCGCTTGAAGTCCTGGGCCGGGGCCAGCGGGACGACCGTCTCGCCGTCGCAGAGGCAGAAGAGCGAGACCTCGGGCCCGTCGAGGAACTCCTCCACGACCACCTGCCCGCCAGGCTTGTCCAGACAGACCTTTGCGTGCGCCAAGGCGGCGGCCCGGTCGTCGGCGACCACGACCCCCTTGCCGGCCGCGAGGCCGTCGTCCTTGACCACGTATGGCGTCCCGAACCCGTCGATGGCGGCCGCCACCTCGTCGACGGTGGTGCACACGTGGGCCATCGCGGTGGGGACGCCCGCAGCCGCCATGACCTCCTTGGCGAAGGCCTTGGAGCCCTCCAGCCGGGCCGCCTCGGCCGAGGGACCGAAGCACGCGATGCCCCGCTCCCGCACGACGTCCGCCACGCCCGCCACGAGCGGCGCCTCCGGACCGACGACGACGAGGTCGACGCCCAGCTCCTCGGCCAGGTCGGCGATCCCGGCCCCGTCGGTGATCCCGCCCGGCAGGTCGCGGCAGAGCGCCACCTGGTCGATGCCGGGGTTGCCGGGAGCGGCGACGACCGCCTCGACGGTGGGGTCCTGGGTCAGCGCGTGGACGATGGCGTGCTCACGGGCACCGGTGCCGATGACGAGTACCTTCACGCGCTCAACCCTAGTAGGTCCCTGCTGAGGGCGACGCTGCCCGCAGGCCAGGGCGTCGGGACGCCGTCAGCCCCTCCGGCATGCGCCCAGGAGTAGGTCCGCAACGAGGTCAAGGTCGTCCATCGAGATGTCAGCATCTCCAGACTGTCTCAGAGCGCGCAGCGACTGGGCACGCCGACGGACGAACCACAGGTCCACGTGCAGCGCGACGTCCGCAGAGACACGCTGCGAGAGATCTGCCAGCCCGGCCCTGACCAGGGGACCTGACCCGGCATCCAGGGCAAGCCGCACGATGTCCATCAGGTCCGTCGCCTGCTTCTCCGCAGACCGGTTCATGATGGCTTGCAGCTTCATGGCCACGAGCGGCCCCGGCTGCGAGACGCGGGCGACCACGACGACCGGAGGCCCGTCCGAGGGGATCGCCTCGAGCATCAGCGGCGTGGCGGTGTCGTTGGCCCACGCGTGCGCCGAAGCGTGCCGATCTCAACACCTCGAGGTGCGGCGCATCGCGAGACCCTCGGTCGACGATGTCCAGGTCCACCGTGGCTCGATACGGACGAGCCAGGCGCGAGAGGACCGCCAACCCCCCGACGACCACCGGGGGCTCCCCGAGGAGATGGGTGACCTCGCGCACCCCGTGCACCACGGTCGTCATGGCGTCGCCGAAGAAGACGACCCGGTCACCAGACACGCGTGAACTCCTCTGCCGGGTCCCAGTGCTCGAGGACCTCGCGTCCCCGCCCAGCGTCCTTGGCCAGGTCCAGAGCGACGAAGAGAGGATGCGCGAGCGGCCAAGGCCCCCCAGAGCCCGCTGGCGTTCTCAGCGTCACCACGGAGGGCACGGGCGCCAGGCGCAGCGTGATCCGAGCCTCGTTCCCTGACGGTGCCGCGCCAAGGAGCCTCTCGGCCCTGCGCAGGGTGATCTCGTCGGGCACGTAGCAGTCAGGCACCTGGTCGCGCCTCGCCGCCACTGGAGCCCCGTAGGCAGCGGCGGCCAGGGTGCCGGTCAAGGCCCACCCTGGCGAGCCCGGACCCGCCCCGTGGTCGAACAGCCCCATTCGTAGTGCGTCGGCCTGCACCGGGTCAGCCAGGTCGGGGGCGCGAACGAAGGAAAACGTGGCGCTCGGCCATCGTGGCACCAAGGCCCAGAACAGCTCGGTGCCAAGGGGGCGATTGTCCTGGCCGATCAAGCCATCTCCCCGCAGGAGCGCGAGAAGGTGCGAGACGGTGCCCGCAGACCTGCCGAGCTCCCGCCCCAGCTCGCGCACACCGCGGCGCCGGGCCGGGTCGAGCAGAAGGGTGGCCGCGATCTCAGCACCCGCCCGACCGGCCAGCGCATCCGACCTGGCCGCAGTCGTTCGCACCGGCTCGATGTCGGCGGTGACGAACAACCCCGGGGCCCGTAGCGACAGCCGCCCGCGCCGGTCCAGGTATCCGGCATGAGCGGCATCCAGCACGGAGCGTGCACCCTGCGTGACCCGATCGGCATCCAGCATGAGCGTGGCGTCGCCACCGTCTCGGGCGTCGAGCAGCCGTCGGGCAACCTCGTCCGTGACCAGGCTCCTCCTTACGACCTCTACCCGCAGCGCCACCCCGTCCGGGTCGACAAGCACGGACGCGCCCTCGAGACCCGCGGCGGGGACCCCCGCTTGAGCCATCGCATCTGCCACCACCCTGGCGTCTGACATAGATCCACCGTCCGCCCTGTTCGACGTTCTGTCAATATCGAACGGTGAACATCTGTTGTTCACACCTACGTGGTCCGGCAACGGGCGGACGCGACTAGAGTGGATGGTTCCGTGGTCGCGCCCCCGCGACCCGCACCGACGCGAGATCAGCAGGTGAGAGCACACGTGACGGATGCCGAGCAGACCCCCGCCACCCCGGCGGAGGAGGCCCTGCGCGCCGAGCTGGCGGTCGAGCAGGAGCACGTCGACCGCGTCTACACCGAGCTCGAGCGGGCGTCCGTGCGGGCCCGGCTGCTGGAGACCGAGGGGCTGAGCCGCGGGCGCACCGACCGGGTCGGAGACGTCCGTGACGAGGAGGCGTCCGCGCTCTTCGAGCGGGACGCCCTGATGTTCAACGCCGCTCGCCGCCGCGCCTCGCTCGACAGCCAGCACGAGGGCCTGGTCTTCGGCCGGCTCGACATCGATCACCCCACCGGCCCCGGCGAGGGACGCGAGGTCCGCTATGTCGGACGGCTCGGCGTGCGCGACGAGGAGTACGAGCCGCTCGTCATCGACTGGCGCGCCCCGGCCGCCGCCCCCTTCTACCGCTCCACCCCCGTCGAGCCCATGGGTGTCCTGCGCCGCCGCGTGCTGCGGTGCCGCGGCCCGCGGGTGATCGGCGTGGAGGACGACCTCATGGTGCCCGAGGCGCCGGACGACATCGTCGTGATCGGCGACGGGGCGCTGATGGCCGCCCTCACCCGCTCGCGCGGCGCCCGCATGCGCGACATCGTCGCGACGATCCAGCAGCACCAGGACGAGGCCATCCGCGCCAAGGCCTCGGGGGTCACCGAGATCACCGGCGGCCCGGGCACCGGCAAGACCGTCGTCGCGCTGCACCGCGCGGCCTACCTCCTCTACTCCGACCGTCGCCGCTTCGAGAGCGGCGGGGTGCTCGTCGTGGGCCCGAGCGCCGCCTACACGGCCTACATCGAGCGCGTGCTGCCGTCGCTCGGTGAGGACTCGGTCTCCCTGCGGGCGCTCGGCGACCTCGTCGACGGCATGTCGACCGACCGCGTCGACTCCCCCGCCGCGGCGGCGATCAAGGGCTCCCTGCGCATGCGCTCGGTCCTCGCCCGCGCCGCTCGCGGCCGGGACCCGTTGGCCCCCACGGAGTTCCGCGCCATGATCTCCGGCCACCCCGTCCGCCTCGACGCCAGCGCGCTCGACCGCGTCCGCCGCCGGGTCCTGCGCCACCAGCGCCGCAACGGCTCGTGGGACGCCGCCGGTGAGGCCCTCGGCGAGGCCGCCTGGGCCACCGTGCACGGCGGGGACCGCGAGGAGTTCTTCGACGCCTACGACGACCACCTGGAGGTCGACGCCTTCCTGCGCGAGTGGTGGCGTCCCGTCGACCCTCGCGAGGTCCTGCTCTGGCTGGCCGACCCCGAGGTCCTGGCCCGGCACGCGCGCGGGATCCTGTCTGACACCGAGCAGGCGGAGGTCGTCGCCTCGATGCAGGTCGCGCTCCGCACCGGCACCTGGTCGGTGGCCGACGTCGCCCTCGTCGACGACGTCGCGGCCCGCCTCGGCCCGGTCGTCGAGCTCGAGCAGGAGGAGCGCGGCTTCTACGAGATCGAGGAGCTGGACGCCACCGAGCGCCACGGCGTGCAGGAGGTCGTCGTCGGCCGTCAGCGCCTGGCCGCCGTCGAGCCCCGCGCCGAGCTCGCGCCCGCCACGGCTCGCGAGCGCCTGCTGTCCGGGCGGATCGGCGACGTCGACGAGTACGCCCACGTCCTCGTCGACGAGGCCCAGGACGTCTCCCCCATGCAGTGGCGATCCCTCGGGCGACGCGGGCGCTGGGGATCCTGGACCGTGGTCGGCGACGCCGCCCAGGCGTCGTGGCCCGACCCCGTCGAGGCGGCCGCGGCCCGCGAGGAGGCCTGGGGCGGCAAGGAGCCCGCGCGCTTCCACATGACGACCAACTACCGCAACGCCGCCGAGATCTTCGACTACGCCTCCCGCGTCATCCGCGCCGCGGTGCCGGACGCCGACATCCCGCAGGCCGTCCGCGAGACCGGCGTCGACCCGGTCGAGCTCGACGTCCCCCGCGCCGAGCTCGCCGAGCAGGTCGTCGCCGTGGCCGGGGGCCTCCTCGACGAGGTCGACGGCCTGGTGACGGTCATCCTGCCGGCGTCCTGGGACGGGCTGCGCCCGGCGCTGGAGCCGCTGGGCGACCGCGTCGTCGCGATCGACCCGCTGTCCACCAAGGGCCTGGAGTACGACGCGACGGTGGTCGTCGACCCGGACGCGATCGTGGCCGAGACCGCGGGCGGCATACGGACCCTGTATGTCGTGCTGACGCGTGCAGCCCACCGCATGACGGTGATCCGCCCCGACACACGCTGAGACGGGGCTACCCGCTCCCGGGGTGACAGGACAGACTCAGGCCCCATGAGCGAGCAGGACCACCGGTCGACCGAGACGGCGGGCGACGACCCGGTCCTCGCGGCCTACCGCCAGAGCATCGACAACATCGACGCCGCCCTGATCCACATGCTGGCCGAGCGGTTCAAGGTCACGCAGAAGGTCGGGGAGTACAAGGCGACCGCGGAGCTGCCGCCGGCCGACCCGTCCCGCGAGGAGCGTCAGATCGCGCGCCTGCGCCGCCTCGCCGAGGCCGCCGAGCTGGACCCGGAGTTCAGCGAGAAGTTCCTGCGCTTCGTGATCGACGAGGTCATCCACCACCACGAGCGGATCCGCGAGCGCGAGCACCGCGACCGCTGAGCCCCCGCCGACCAGTCGCGGCCGATCAGTCGCGGCCGATCAGTCGCGGCCGAGCAGGTCGTGACGCACGACCACCTCGTCGCGACCCGGCCCGACGCCGATCACCGAGACGCGCGCGCCGACCTGCTGCTCGACGAACTCCACGTAGCGGCGGGCGTTCTCGGGCAGCTCGTCGAAGCTGCGGCAGCCGGTGATGTCCTCCTGCCAGCCGGGCAGGACCTCGTAGACCGGTGTGGCGTGGTGGAAGTCGCTCTGCGACACCGGCATCTCGTCGACGCGCTCGCCGTTGATCTCGTAGGCCACGCACACCGGGATCTCGGCGAAGCTGTCGAGGTTGTCGAGCTTGGTGATGACGAAGTCGGTGACGCCGTTGATGCGCGTGGCGTAGCGCCCGATGACGACGTCGAGCCAGCCGATGCGCCGCGGACGGCCCGTGGTCGTGCCGAACTCGTGCCCGATCTCGCGCAGCCGGTCGCCGACCTCGTCGTGCAGCTCGGTCGGGAAGGGCCCCTCGCCCACGCGCGTGGTGAAGGCCTTGAGGATCGCGATGACCCGGTCGATGCGGGTCGGCGGGATGCCCGCGCCGGTGCACGCTCCGCCCGCGGTCGCGTTGGAGGACGTGACGTAGGGGTAGGTGCCGTGGTCGACGTCGAGCAGGGTCGCCTGGCCCGCCTCGCAGAGCACGACCTTGCCGGCGTCCAGCGCCTCGGAGATCTCCAGCGAGGTGTCGGCGACCATGGGCCGCAGCCGGTCGACGTACGAGAGGAGCTCCTGCACGACCTCCTCGGCCTCGATGGCCCGGCGGTTGTAGAGCTTGGTGAGCACCTGGTTCTTGGAGACCAGCGCGGCCTCGACCTTCTGCCGCAGGATCGACTCGTCGAAGAGGTCCTGGACGCGGATGCCGACGCGGTTCATCTTGTCGGCGTAGGTCGGGCCGATGCCCCGGCCGGTGGTGCCGATCTTGCGCTTGCCGAGGAAGCGCTCGCCGACCTTGTCCATCGTCGTGTTGTAGGACGCGATGACGTGGGCGTTGGCGCTGATCCGCAGGCGGGAGGTGTCCAGGCCGCGCGCCTCGAGGCCGTCGAGCTCCTCCATCAGCACGGACAGGTCGACGACGACGCCGTTGCCGATCACCGGCGTGACGCCGGGGGTGAGGATGCCCGAGGGCAGCAGGTGCAGGGCGTACTTCTCGCCGTCGATCACCACCGTGTGGCCGGCGTTGTTGCCGCCGTTGAACTTCACGACGTAGTCGATCTCGGAGCCGAGCAGGTCAGTCGCCTTGCCCTTGCCCTCGTCGCCCCACTGCGCCCCGACCAGCACGATGCCTGGCATGTCAGATAGTCGCCTTCCCTGCTTCAGGTCCGCACGAGACAGGCGCCCGTGCCCCCCGAGTTTACGCGACCGGCCTGTTCAGGGACGTTGCCGACCCGGTATGCCGCCGCTCCCGGCCGCCCGCCGGGCCACCGCCATGCCGAGCTGGAACCGCGTCTCGACGCCCGCCTCGTCCATGAGCAGCGCCACGCGTCGGCGCACCGTCCGCAGGGACACCCCCAGGTGGCGCGCGATCACCTCGTCCTTGTGCCCGGCGGCCAGGAGGGTGAGCAGCCGGCGGGTGTCGCCGTCGTCGGCCGCGGCGTCCGGCGGAGGCTGGCCGGCCTCCCACGCGAGGTCGAAGAGCCGCTGGAACGCGGCGACCAGCATGGGGTCCCGCACCTTGACGTAGTCCGCCTCCAGGCTCCCCCAGTCCGTCGTGGCGAGCACGAGGTCGTCGCCGAAGACGACGAACTCGCTGAGCGGCTCGCGCACGAGTCGCTGCTCCTCCCCCACCTTCGCGAACCGCGCCATCCACATCCGGGAGGACGCCGACGCGATGGCGGCCATGGGATACAGCGAGCGCATCGACCGGCCCGACTCGATGGTGCGGCGGGACAGGTCGAGGACCTGCTCGATCCCGTCCGGGCTCCAGTCGGCGGTGATGGCCGACGAGCGGATCACGCCCGTCGTGGTCTGGATGCCCTCCAGCACGACGCCCGTCATGAGGTCCGCGGGTACGACCTCCCAGGTGGGGCGGCGGACGCCGGATCGCGCACCGGTGTGGTCCACCGCGAAGTGCGCGATGGCGTTGCGGGTGCGCTCGAGGTTGCCCTGGCGCCGGCGCACGTCGTGCAGGCCCGACTCCACGAGCCTGCCGATGGCGGCGCGAGGGTCGTCGGCGTCCAGCATCCCGTCGGCCGTCTCGGTGACCAGTCCCCGGTCGACCAGGTGCGCCGCCGCCGACCGGACCGCGTCCTCCGACCACCCGAGCCGGCCCGCCAGCTCGTCGACGCTGACGGGGGCGCTGCGGAGTACTCGTCGGTAGAGCCGCTCGGCATCGCGATCGATGTCCAGGGAGCTGAGGAAAGAGGTCATCGCACCTGCTCAGGAAGGGTGTTACAGATTCTTCCTGGCAGGTTAGTGCCATTGGCCGAAAAGCGACACCCGAGCACGCTGCGTTGCGACATACTGGGGACAACGCGAACGAACAACACGCGATGTGACTGAGCACCACGTCGTGATCGATCGCGGACACGAGGCCACGCGCTTGATGGCGGCGCAAGCCTCACAGGGGGAACAGGTGCCGGGGCAGGGGATGCCCCGGCACCACCCATGTCCAGACCGTATGACGAGAGCGCGCCCTC
>NZ_DCYC01000100.1:3340-61316 GCF_002330965.1 Arsenicicoccus sp. UBA2120 | reverse complement strand
CGGGTCACTTTCAGCCGCCTGGGACGCCGTGAGGACGTTCGACCTGCCCCGTCGGGTCAGTTTCGGGCGCCAAGGTGCCGCGCGCGACTCGGCAAACCACTTCGCACGCAGCTCGCGGGTCGCCGCCATGACGAACGGGTGGAGAAGGCCACCCATGACGGTGGCGTTCTCCACCCGTTGGCCCCACCACGTTGGCCGGCGCTCACCACCCCGGCGCTCAGGCCGGCGGGGTCCCCGCAGCCTCGGGGCCGCCCGCCGCAGGTGACCCCCACAGCGACAGCGCGCGCTTCTCCGCCCGCGCCACCCGGCCACCGCCGACCAGCGCCAGCACGAACGCCACCATCGCCGCACCGCACGGCACGAGGAAGGCCCGCGACGCACCCAGCGCCTCGACCGCCGTCCCGCCGGCGAAGGACCCCAGCGACACCCCGATCAGCAGCCCCGTCATGACGATCGTCATGCCCTCGTTGATCTGCGACGGCGGCACGAGGCGTTGTGCCAGCATCGTCGCGGTGATCAGGGTGGGGGCGATGGCGCCGCCCGCGATCAGCACGACCACCGCGAAGGTCCACACGTGGTCGACCATCAGCACCGGCAGCAGCAGCACGAACATCGCGGCCGTGCCCCAGCGGAGGCGCCTGGCGATGGCCCCGGTGACGGGCAGGGCGCCATACACGAGGGACCCGATCAGCGAGCCGCCGGCGAACATGCCGAGCGCCACCCCGCCGAAAGACTTGGCGTCGTGCGCCTCCGCGAACGCCAGCGCCACGATGTCCATCGATCCGAAGATCGCGCCGGTGAGGGCCAGCGTGACGGCGAGCAGCAGCAGGCCCGGGGCCCGCCAGGCGCGTCCGGCGTGGTGCTCGTGCACCGCGTGGATCGGCGGCTCGGTGGAGGTCTGGACCGTGAGGCCGACCACGCCGACGGCATACAGCACGAGCGCGACGAGCAGCCCGGCCTCGGGGAAGGCCAGGGTGGCGAGCGCGCCCCCGAGCGCGGGGCCGAGCATGAAGCAGGACTCCTCGGCGACCTGCTCGAACGAGTTGGCGGTGTGCAGCGCGCGGGCGTCGCCGCCGAGCAGGTGCGCCCACCGGGCTCGGACTAGGGTGCCGACCTGTGGCATCACGGCGTTGCCGAGGTTGGCGAGGACCAGCAGCCAGACGGGTGCGCCGAGCCAGGTGGCCACGAGGAGTATGCCGAGCGCCCCGACCGACACGAGGCCGAGGGGCAGGGCGACCCGCCGCTGGCCGTGGCGGTCGATGAGGCGCCCGATGGACGGCCCGGCGAGGGCCATGCCGACCAGGCCGACCGAGGAGATGGCGCCGGCGAGGCCGTAGGACCCGCGGCGCGAGGAGAGCATGGCGATGATGCTGACGCCCATCATGGCCGCGCCGAAGCGGGCGAGGTAGGCGGACAGCATGAAGCGGCGCGCCCCGGGGATCCGGAAGAGGATCCCGTAGGCGGAGGTGAACGACGACAGAGGGCTACCCGATCCCGAGGTGGCGGAGGAGGGCGGCAGCGGCGGCGCCCAGGATGACGACAACGATGAAGGGTAGCCGCATCCACAGGGCCACCGCTGCCACCGCGAGCGCGCCCAGGCGGGCGTCGAGGACGATCGCCCGGCCGGTGACGACGGTGTTGGCGGCGACGAGGGCCGCGAGCAGCCCGACGGTCATGGTCGAGGCGATGCGGGCCACGAGGGGGTGCTCGAGGTGGTGGCTCGGCACGAGATAGCCCGACAGCTTGGTGAGGTAGCAGACGAGGGCGGCGAGCAGGACGGCGGCGGTGAGGGTCACGCGGCCTCCCCCTCGTCGCTCGCGTCGACGGCCCGTCGGGTCACCAGGGCGATGATCAGCGCGACGGCCGCGGCGAGGATGATCGGCAGCCCCGAGGGCAGGGCGGGTGTCGCGAGGACGGTGGCGAGCGCGCAGACGACCGCGACCGCCCGCCCGTCCCGGCGTCGCAGGCGTGGCCACAGCAGCCCGAGGAAGCCCGCCACCGCGGCCCCGTCCAGCCCGTAGGTCCCCGGGTCGCCGATCGCGTCGCCGAGCAGCGCGCCGGCCAGCGTGAAGGCGTTCCACAGGACGTAGGTTCCGAGCCCGGCGGCCCAGAACCCGCGCCGCGTCTCGTCGGGGTCGCCCTCCTGGGCGACGGCCGTGGCGGTGGACTCGTCGATCGTGACGTGCGCCTGGAGGGGGCGCAGCGCCCACGGGGGCTTGAGCAGGGCATTCATCTGTATGCCGTACAGCGCGTTGCGGACACCGAGCAGGGCGGCGGTCGACAGCGCCGTCACGGTCGAGCCACCCGCACCGACCACCCCGATGAACCCGAACTGCGACCCGCCGGTGAACATCAGCAGCGACAGCGCGCACGTCTGCCAGATGCTCAGGCCCGCGCCGACGCCCAGCGCGCCGAAGGACAGGCCGTAGAGCCCGGTCGCGGCGGCGATGGACAGCCCCATGCGCACGGCGGGGGTCATCGTGGGCATGGCGGCACCCTCGCACAGCGGCACCGGCCTGGTCCCTCGGCGACCGTGTCGTGGGATGACACGGACGGCCGTTGACCTTAGTGTCAAGGAGGTTGACAGCCCTGGGCCCCGAACGGCCCATCCGCGGATCGGAGAGGTGCCATGACGGACGCCGACGAGACGTCCTTCGCGAGCCGGTTGCGACGTGCTCGGCTCGAGGCCGGGCTTTCTCAGGGCGAGCTGGCCGGGCAGGACCTCTCCATCAGCTATGTGTCCCACCTCGAGGCGGGTCGTCGCGAGCCGACGCCACGGCTCACCTCGCTGTTCGAGCGGCGGCTGGAGCTGCCCCGTGGCTACCTGGCGGGGGAGTCCTGGGGGCAGGGGCGCGACGAGGAGGTGCCCGAGGTGTCCACGGCAGATCTGGCAGCCCTCGCGTCACGGGTGGGGCGGATGCGGTCCGGCTCGTCGACGGAGGACCTCGCGGCCGAGGCCCGCCGCGCCGCGGAGCTGGCGCTGGGCCACGACCGGCCCGAGATGTGGTGGGCCATGACGATCGTCGAGGTCAGGGCCCTGATGCACATCGGTGACTACACGGCGGCGGCGGACGCGGCCACGGCCCTCACGGCCCACCCCTGGGTGCAGTCGCAGCCCGCGCTCGCGGCCGAGGCGCACACGCTGGCCAGCAAGACGAGCCGGCGGGCGGTCGACCGCACCTCGGCGACCCACCACGCGCACCGGGCGCTCGAGGCCAGCGCCGACGTCGGGGACCCCGCCCTGCGCGCCGAGGCCGTCATCGCGGCGCTGGCCACGCAGGCCCTGCCCGGCGACGGCCTGCTCGTCGAGCTCGAGACGCTGCACCACCGGCTCGCCGGCACCCACCTCGGTGGGCTCGTCGCCTGGACCATCGGCACGCACGCCTTCGAGAGCGGCGACGTGCGGGACGGGCTGCGGTGGCACAAGGTCGCCGCGACCGAGGTCAACCCCGACGTCGACCACCGCGACTGGGCGCGCTTCGTGGGCGCGACGTGCTGGATGCGGGTGAGCCGCCGCGTGGACGACGACGTGCCCGAGCTGATCACCCTGGCCCGCCAGCACCTGACCTGGCTGGGCTGCACCGACGAGCTCGCCGACCTCGCGCGCACCGAGGCGCAGTGGCACGAGCAGCACGACCGGCACGAGGACGCGCGCCGGGTGCTCGACGACGCGCTGCGGCTCCCGGGGCTGGCCGGGCTCGCGCGGGGGCGGCTGCGGCTCGACCGGGCGCGGACCCTGCGCAGCGCCGGCGACCAGGAGGAGGTGGCGCTCGAGGCCCTGTCCGCGGCGCGCGACCTGACCCTGGCGGGCGACGCCGAGGGGGCCCGGGTGGCCTGGCAGCTCTACGACGAGGTGTCGACGACCTGAGCGCCGCGCCCGCCACGGCGTAGGGTCGAGGATCATGCGAGGCGAGTACAAGGTCCCAGGCGGCAAGCTGGTCGCGGTCGAGCTCGAGACCGTCGACGGGAGGATCAGCGAGGCCCACGTCTCCGGGGACTTCTTCCTCGAGCCCGACGAGGCCCTCGAGGACATCAACGCCGCCCTGGTGGGGCTCCCCGCCGACGCCAGGGCGGACGACGTCGCCGCGTCGATCGCGTCGCGGCTCCCCGACGACGCCCAGCTCATCGGCTTCTCGCCCGAGGCGGTCGGCATCGCGGTCCGACGCGCGCTGGGTCACGCCTCCCGCTGGGAGGACCACACCTTCGACCTCATCGCGCCCGTGACGCTGGACCCGCGCATGCACGTCGCGCTCGACGAGGTGCTGGCGGGCGAGGTGGCTCGCGGCGAGGCCGGGCCGAGCCTGCGCTTCTGGGACTGGGACCGGCCGCTGGTCGTCATGGGCAGCTTCCAGTCCTACCGCAACGAGATCGACGAGGAGGGCCGCCGACGGCACGGGATCGACGTCGTGCGGCGGATCACGGGCGGCGGCGCGATGTTCATGGAGCCGGGCAGCTGCATCACCTACTCCCTCGTCGTGCCGGCCTCGCTCGTCGAGGGGCTGAGCTTCCAGCGCTCCTACGAGTTCCTCGACGACTGGGTGATGGGCGCGCTGGCCGAGCTCGGCATCCGGGCACGCTACGTGCCGATCAACGACATCGCCTCCGACCAGGGCAAGATCGCGGGCGCCGCGCAGCGCCGGCTCGCCGGAGGGGTCGTGCTGCACCACGTGACGATGGCCTACGACATCGACGCCGACAAGATGCTCGAGGTGCTGCGCATCGGTCGGGAGAAGATGTCGGACAAGGGGACTCGCTCCGCCAACAAGCGCGTCGACCCGATGCGTTCGCAGACCGGGCTGCCGCGGGAGCAGATCATCGACTCCTTCCTGCGCTCCTTCGAGAGCCGGTATGCCGTGACGCGCCGGACCTACACGCAGACCGAGCTGGACGCGGCCGCGACGCTCGTGGAGACCAAGTTCAGCACGCCGGCGTGGACGCACCGGATCCCCTGACCGGGGTCGACGCCACGACGTCACGTCGGGGCAGTACCGTGCGACCTATGCGTCTCATCCTCGTCCGCCACGGGCAGACCACGTCCAACGTCGACGGCCTGCTGGACACGGCGCGCCCCGGGGCGGACCTCACCGACCGTGGGCGCGAGCAGGCGGAGGCCGTCGTCCCCGCGCTCGCCGACGAGCCCGTCGACGCCATCTATGTCTCCAGCCTCGTGCGCACCCACCAGACCGCGGCCCCGCTGGCGGCCGCGCGGGGGATCACGCCGATCCAGCTCGACGACCTGCGCGAGATCAGCGCCGGCGACGTCGAGATGCGCGGCGACCGCGAGGCGGTCCGGACCTATCTCGAGGTCCTCTACTCCTGGGCGCGCGGCGACCTCGACGCCGGGATGCCCGGTGCCGAGTCGGGTCACGAGGTCCTCGGCCGGTTCGACGCGGCGGTGGAGGAGGTGGCGGACTCCGGCGCCGAGTGCCCCGTCGTGGTCAGCCACGGGGCGGTGCTGCGGCTGTGGACCGCGATGCGCTGCGCCAACCTGACGGGCGAGTTCCTGGCCGACCGGCTCATCAGCAACACCGGCGTGATCGTGCTCGAGGGCGGGCCCGACCTCGGGTGGACCTGCCTGACCTGGGAGGGCGACCCGGCCGGGGGCGAGCAGCCCGGCGACGAGGCCAACGACGGCCCCACGGCGTGACCGGTGCGGGAGCGCCGCGCCGGAACGCACGCCTGCGGCGGGGCGTCATACGAGGTATGACGACCACCACCCGCCCTGCCGCCGCTGCCGTCGGCACGGCGCTGCTCGCGCTCGTCCTCACCGCCTGCGGCGCCGACACGGGCTCGCCGCCGGCGACGAGCGGCCCCACCAGCCGGTCGACCTCGACCAGCGCCACCACCAGCGCGACAGCGACCACCAGTGCACCGACCACCAGCCCGGGAGGCACCATGACCTCGCCCCTCGTCCCCACGACCGACGTCTCCGACAACGGCAAGCCCACCGCGACGCTCACCGTCACCGGCGCCGTCACCGAGGGCGTCGAGCCCCGCTGCCTCGTCCTGACCGACCAGGCCACCGGTGAGACCTACCAGCCGATGGGCGGCGGTCTCAAGGTCGGTGACCGGGTCACCGTCGAGGGGCACGAGGCCAAGGGCGTCATGACGACCTGCATGCAGGGCAAGCCCCTGCGGATCACCCGGGTGGTCAGCCGCGAGGGCTGAGCGCGCACCGGCCACCAGACGCAGACGATCCCGCCGCCCGAGGAGGGCGACGGGATCGTCTGCGTGCAGGATCCGCGTGCAGGATCCGCTCGGTCAGCCGCCGGAGACGGCGCTCGCGAGCTTCTCGAGGGACTCCTCGAGGTCGTGCTGCGGGACCAGCGGGAAGTGGATCTTCTGCAGGAGCTGCTTGTCGGTGACCTTGCTCCAGTCGTAGGTCAGCGTCACGAGGGTGCTGTCCTGGCCCTGGGGCTCGAGCTCCCACATCCACTCCCAGCCCTTGGGCTCGGTGCCGGCGGGGGCGGTCTGCCAGGCCACGAGCTTGTTGTCGAGGTAGCCCGTGACGTGGTTGTCGGTCTGGTAGTCGCCGCCCATGTGGTCGCCGTGCATGTTCATCGTGAACACCTGGCCGGTGGCGGTGATGCGGTCGGTCTTGGAGTCGCTGCGGACGAAGCCCGAGCCGTCGAGCTCGGCGTGCCGCGACGGCAGCGTCAGGACCTCGAAGATGTCCTTGGCCGGCGCGTCGATGGTCCGCTGGACGGTGATCTTCTTGTCGTCAGTCATGCGGTCCCCTTACCCACGGGATGGTCGACATACGCCAGGTGTCGCGAGTCCGGCGCCCAGCCGTTGACGTTGGTGGCGCCCTGCCCGCCGAAGATGTCGGCGAGGACGTGCACGGGCAGCGCGGGGGTGCCGACGCGGGGGTCGGCGAGGTCGAGGAGCCGCATCTGGGCCGGCAGGTTGGGGGGGTGCTGCTCCACCCCGGGCTCGTAGGCGAGATAGGCCAGCCAGCGACCGTCCGGCGACGGGTGCGGGAACCAGCTGACCCGCTCGTCGTGGGTGAGCTGTTCGAGGTCGGTGCCGTCGGGGCGGACGCGATAGACCTGGGAGTGGCCGGGTCGCGTGGCGCGCAGCTCGCTGTTGAACCACACCCGGTCGTCGTGGCCCTCGCCGGGCCCGCCGGGACCGAGCTCGGTGCCGTCGCAGGCCGTGGTGTCGGTGAGCAGGGTCAGCTCGCCCGAGTCGAGGTCCAGCAGCCCGACATTGGTCCGTATGACGTCCCCGCTGCCCAGCCGGCCGCTCAGCACGGTCAGCCCGAGCACCCGCCCGTCCCGGCTCTGCCCGTGCAGGTAGTAGCGCAGCGGCTCGGAGCCCGGGTCGGGGGTGAGCCGCTGCGGCTCCCCGCCCTGCCGGGGCACGCGATAGACGTGGCCGTCCGCGGTGAGCAGGTGGTGGCGGCCGTCGGGGGAGACGAGATGGTCGTTGTTGGCGTTGCGGATCGAGCCCGTGTCGACCTCGGCGAGCGGGCCGTCGGGGCGCAACGACCGGGTCAGCGGCAGCACGTGCAGGCGCCCGGCGGCGTTGACGACCAGGTGCCGCCCGTCCGGCGCGAAGCTCGGCGCCTCCAGCACGAGCTCGTCGCTCTCGAGCAGGACGCGACGGGTGTCGTCGACGACGTCGTGCAGCCACACGACGCTGCGCTGACCCGGCAGGAGCGGACGGCCGAAAGGTGGAACGAACCCCACTGAAGACCCCCTAAGATTGACAGAAGGTGACGAGTTGGACACGGAATGATCACGCCGCGCCCGAGCGCCTTCCGTGGCCCCCGGGCGGCAGGACAATCGACCTGTCACACCCGTCACTGTGACACCACACGACCGCTGTCCGCACAGGATGGACGAGCGGTCCCGAGGGACTCCGGGGGGTCAACGGCATGCACCAGCTGACCGATGCAGAGCGAATGCGTCGTCGTCGCCGTCGTCGCGTGACGGCCTTCGTGACCTTCCCCGCCGTGCTGATCGCCACCGCCGGCGTGGGCAGCGCCGCCGGCATGGGCTGGCTCGACGCCCCCCAGCGGGACACCTGCCAGCCGACCGTGGTGCCGGCACCCGCCCGAGCGTCCTTCGCGACCAACGTCCTCAACGCGTCGGGCAAGCCCGGCGTGGCCGGCCCGGTCCACGCCGAGCTCGGCAAGCGCGGCTTCAAGGTCGGTCGGCTGGGCAACGACACCGAGCTGCGCGCGGTGACCCCGGAGGGCGAGATCCGCTACGGGCGCAAGGGATACGACCAGGCGCTGCTCATCCAGCAGCAGGTGCCGGGGGCCCGCATGGTCGAGCTGCCCGAGCGCTTCGACACCGTCGTGGACGTCGTGATCGGCACGGACTTCCGCGGGCTGGCCCCGCGTCCGCCGCGTCCGCCGGCCCGCCCCGGCCAGTTCACGCTCAACGTCTACAACACGACCTACTACGAGAACCTCGCCACCAACACCATGAACGACATGGTGAGGCGCGGGTTCAAGCAGGGCGGCGTCTCCGCCGACCCGCAGAAGTCCTGGGTCACCGAGGTCGCGGTCATCCGCTACGGCGAGAACGGCGACCTCAACGCCAAGCTCGTGCAGGAGCACGTGCCCGGCAGCACCCTGCTGCGCGACGACCGCAAGGACGCCTCGGTCGACCTGCTGCTCGGCATGAAGTGGAAGGGCCTGACCCCGCAGGACCAGGTCCCTGCGATCCCGCCGGAGCCGCCGAAGGTCGTGCCCACGGTCTCCCGCCCCTGCGCGAGCTGAGGTCAGCGGCTGCTGAGGTCAGCGGCCCTGGTCGCTGCGGTCGCGGACGAGCCTCGTCGCGACGACCACGGCGGCCGCGAGCACGACGGCGAGGAGCACGTGCAGGTCGGTGACCTGCGCCTGCCAGCCCTGGACGCGTGACTGCCACGCGAGCTGCGTGCCGCTGTCCGTGAGCGCCGGCAGCAGCGTCGTCCCGTCGCTGAGGACGAAGGTCAGGCCGATCAGCACGAAGACGCCGCCCGCCAGCAGGCTCGTCGTGTGCGTGCGCAGCGGCCCCAGCGTGACGGGGCGGCCCCGCAGCCAGCGCTGGTCGCGCAGCCCCGCCCGGTCCCACAGCAGCGCGAGGACGGCCAGGGGGATCGTCATACCGGCGGCATAGGTGGCCATGAGCAGGGCGCCGTATGCCGGGGAACCGCCCGCCATCGAGATGGTGAGGATGGACCCGAGCAGGGGACCGGAGCAGAACCCCGACAGGCCGTAGAGCGCGCCGAGCGCCAGGACCGACACGGTGGAGCCGGCCGGCCCCAGGCGCAGGCGACCCCTGGCGCGCTGGGCCGCCCCGAGCTCGAAGCCGCCGCCCGCCGCCACGAGCAGGCCGAGGGCGATGACGACGAGGCCACCGACGCGGGTGGCGGTCGTGCGGTGGACGGTGAGCAGGCTGCCCACCGCGCCGACACCAGCCCCGAGGGGTGCGAGGACGAGCACCAACCCGAGGTAGAACGCGAGGACGCGGCGCAGCAGCACCACCGGACGCTCGAACGCGAGGGCGAAGAAGGACGGGAGCAGCAGCGCCGAGCAGGGGCTGACCAGGGACAGCAGCCCGCCCAGGAGGGCGCCCAGCAGTCCGATGCCGGTCACGGGTGAGGCTCAGCCCTGCTGGGCGGCGGCCGCGGCCTGGTCGATCACCTGGGTGAAGACCTCTGCGGGCTGCGCCCCCACCACGGGTGTGCCGTTGATCACGAAGACCGGCGTGCTCGTCGCGCCCAGCTGGCGGGCGACCTGGGTCTCGCGGCCCACCGCCTCCTCGACGGCGGAGGACGTCATGGCCTTCTGGAAGGCAGCGAGGTCGCGCACCCCCGCCGTCCTGGCGAAGCCGAGGAGCCTGTCGTCGGTGAGGTCAGGGTGACCTGAGGTGGGCGAGGCCGCGAACAGCGCGTGGTGGAACTGCCAGAACCTGCCCTGCGCGCCCGCGGCCCGCGCGGCCTGGGCCGCCCGCTGCGACTTGTCGCCGAAGATCACGAGGTCGTGCCACTCGATGCGCAGCACGCCGGCGTCGACGTACTTCTTGACCAGCTCGGGCTGGGTCTCCAGGGCGAACTTCGCGCAGAAGGGGCACGCGTAGTCGGCGTACTCGATCATCACGACCGGGGCGTCGACCTTGCCCAGGGCGAGCGGGTCGCCGGGGATGCGGCGGGCCGTGTCGGTGACCTTGCCCTGGGTGGTGGGGGAGGACGGCGTCGCCGGCCGAGAGCCGGCCTGCTGCGTGGCGCCCGGCTGGGCCGGGGCCGCTGCCTGCTGGGCCGGGGGACGCAGGAGCAGCATGCCGATGATGACGACGGCGACGACGAGCAGGACCGACAGGACGACGACCTCACGGCTGCGCGTGGCGGAGCGGCGCGGCGGGCTGGACTGGCTGGTCAAGAGGGCCTCCCGGGTGGCACAGATCCTCCACAGGATAGGCGGCGGCGCTCTGGGGGCTGCGGCGCCCCTCCTGCGGCGTCCCCGCGAGGCAGCGTGGCGTCCGTCATACCGGCCTGTCGGTCCTCGCTGCTAGCGTCCGCGATGAGACCGAGCCAGACCGACGACGCCGTCAGCCAAGGAGCGACATGCGCAGCGCCAAGGACTTCTTCGCCCCCCTCGCCGTGGGGGCGCCCGCACCCCTGCGGGAGGTGCCCGCGCGACCCTCGCGGGCGATCCACTTCTTCGACCCGAGCAACGCCAAGATGGCCGCCAAGATCCCCGCGATGGTGGGGCAGGTCGACGTCCTGCTCGGCAACCTCGAGGACGCGGTCAAGGCCGACAACAAGGAGGCCGCGCGCCAGGGCCTGGTGGACATCGGCAAGGCGACGGACTTCGGGCCGACCCAGCTGTGGACGCGCCTCAACGCCCTCGACTCGCCATGGTTCCTGGACGACATCACCACCCTCGTGGCCGAGATCGGCGACAGGCTCGACGTCGTCATGATCCCCAAGGTGCAGGGCGCCGAGGACATCCACTACGTCGACCGGCTGCTCGCCCAGCTCGAGGCCAAGGCCGGGCTGCAGCGCCCGATCCTCGTCCACGCGATCCTCGAGACCGCGCGCGGCATGGCCAACGTCGAGGAGATCTGCGGCGCCTCCCCGCGCATGCAGGGCATCTCCCTCGGCCCCGCCGACCTCGCCGCCGACCGCCGCATGAAGACGACGCGCGTCGGTGGCGGCCACCCCGGCTACCTCGTCCGGCAGGACCCGCCACGCGGCGCCGACGGCACCTCGCAGGTCGACGCCGACCGCAGCACCTACCAGCAGGACCTGTGGCACTACACGATCGCGCGCATGGTCGACGCCTGCGCGATGCACGGGATCTACGCCTACTACGGGCCGTTCGGCGACATCACCGACGTCGTCGCCTGCGAGGACCAGTTCCGCAACGCGTTCCTGCTCGGCTGCGTCGGCACCTGGACGCTGCACCCCAAGCAGATCGAGATCGCGCGGCGCGTGTTCAGCCCGTCGGTCGAGGACATCGCCCACGCCTACAAGGTCAAGGAGGCCATGGGCGACGGCACGGGCGCGGTCATGGTCGACGGCAAGATGGAGGACGACGCGTCCCTCAAGCAGTGCCTGGTCATGGTCGAGCTCGCCGAGCAGCTCGCGGCGATAGACCCCGACCTCAAGAGCGCGTACGACGAAGCCCGCGCCGCGTCCGTCGGCGGACCCGACCAGCAGGAGAAGTGAGATCCCATGGCTGACACCGTCTTCCGCCCCCGCCGGTCCGTGCTCTACATGCCCTCCTCCAACGCGCGGGCGCTGGACAAGGCCAAGACCCTGCCGTGCGACGCGCTGATCCTCGACCTGGAGGACGCCGTCGCTCCCGACGCCAAGGAGGCTGCGCGCGAGGCCGCGTGTGCCGCGGCACGCTCGGGGGAGTACGCCCGCCGCGAGCTGACCATCCGCATCAACGGCATCGGCATGCCCTGGCACGAGGATGACCTGCGCGCCGCCGCTGCTGCTGGGCCCGACGCGATCGTCGTGCCCAAGGTCGGCTCCGCCGACGAGGTCCGCACGCTCGTGGCGGCGATGGAGGACGCCGGGGCACCCGACCGCACCACGTTGTGGGCCATGGTCGAGACCCCGGGGGCCATGCTGCGCGTCGAGGAGATCGCCTCGGCGTCCGACCGGCTCAGCGTGCTCGTCATGGGCACCAACGACCTGGTCAAGGAGCTGTATGCCGAGCACGTGCCCGGACGCCAGCCGCTGCTGGCCGGTCTCGGGCTCGCGCTGCTCGGTGCACGCGCCGCGGGCAAGGCGATCCTCGACGGCGTCTACAACGACGTCAAGGACACCGAGGGCTTCCTCGCGGAGTGCGCGCAGGGTCGTCAGCTGGGCTTCGACGGCAAGACGCTCATCCACCCCGGTCAGGTCGCCGGCGCCAACGAGGCCTTCGCCCCGTCGTCGCAGGCGGTCGAGGACGCCCGCGGCATCCTGCAGGCGTGGGAGGACGGCCAAGGCTCCGGCGTCGTGACCTACAACGGCAGGATGATCGAGAACCTCCACGTCGAGTCCGCCCAGCGCGTGCTCACCATGCACGAGGCGATCACCGCCCTGGAGGCTGAGGCCTCCTAGATCCCGGCGCACCTCGGACCCCGCCGTCCCCCAACGGCCAGGCCTATGCTCGACGGGTGTCGTCCCCCGTCCTCGCGACGAAGCTGTTCGTGCCGGCGCGGCGCCCGAGGCTGGTCCCGCGCCCACGGCTGGCAGCGCGGCTGGACGGCTCTCTCGAGGGCGGTCATCGCCTGACGCTGGTGTCCGCGCCGGCGGGTTTCGGCAAGTCGAGCCTGCTCGCGGACTGGGCGGCGCAGCTGGCGCGGCGGGAGCCGCCGGTCCGGGTCGGGTGGATGAGCCTTGGCGACGAGGACGACGATCTCGCCGCCTTCCTCGCTCTGCTGGCGGCCTCGCTGGCGGGCCTGGACATCCAGGTCGACGGTTCGGCCCTGGGGCGGCACCGTGACGCGACGGCGGCGGCATCCGCCGTGATCGATGCCGTGGTCCGTGCCGACGCCCTCAGGCCGGGCGCCGTGCGGGTGCTGGTGATGGATGACGTCCACCTCGTGCGCGCCCCCGAGGTGCACCAGGCGGTCGCCTTCCTCGTGGACCACCTGCCCGCGGGGCTGCACCTGGTCCTCTCGACCCGCTCCGACCCGCCTCTCGCCCTGGCGCGGCTGCGCGCACGCGGCGAGCTCATCGAGCTGCGTGCGGCCGATCTCCGCTTCACCCGGGCCGAGGCGGAGGACTTCCTGGTCGCGGCGATGGGGCTGACCCTGGACGCCCACGACGTGGATGCCCTCGAGGGCCGGACGGAGGGCTGGATCGCCGGTCTGCAGCTGGTGTCCCTGGCCCTGGGTGGCCGGTCGGGTGGTGGCCAGGCCCACGACTTCGTCCGTGACTTCGCGGGCAGCCACCGCTTCGTCCTCGACTACCTCACCGACGAGGTGCTCGACCGTCAGCCCGCCCCGGTGCGGGAGTTCCTGCTGCGCACGGCAGTCCTGGACCGGCTGTGCGGCCCCGCGTGCGACGCACTCACGGGCCGGACCGACGGCACCGCGATGCTCGAACGGGTCTGGGCCGACAACCTGTTCCTCGTCTCCCTCGACGACGATCGCTCGTGGTACCGCTACCACCACCTGTTCGCCGACGTTCTACGCGCACGACTGAGCGCCCAGGAGCCTGACCTGGTGGCGGACCTGCACCGGCTGGCCAGCCGATGGTTCGCCGCCAACGGATACCTCGTGGAGGCCGTGGGGCAGGCGTTGGCGGGCTCGGACGACGAGCGCGCCGCCTACCTGGTCGAGGACGCCGTTCCCCTGCTGCGACGGAGCCGCCAGGACAGCCTCCTGCTCGGCTGGATCCGGGCTCTCCCACGGGCCCGCGTTCGCGTCAGCCCCGTCCTCTCTCTGGTCTGCGCGTGGTCGTTGATGCTGGAGGGCGACCTCGAGGGCGCCGACGCCCGGCTGGACGACGCTGACGCCGTCCTGGCTGCAGGACGAGCAGACGCATCCCTGGCGGCCGGGTGGGCCCCGACCGACGACCTGCGCTCGGCGCCCGCGACGGTGTCGGTGTATCGCGCTGCGCTCGCCCAGGCTCGCGGCGACCTGGTCGGGGCGGCCTATCACGCGCGCGGCGCCCTCGCCCTCGCCCTGCCCGACGACCACCTCACGCGCGGCGCTGCCACCGGCCTGCTGGCCCTGGCGGCCTGGGCCGCAGGGGAGATGGACGAGGCGCTGTCGACATACGGGCTCGCCCTCGACTGCCTGCGCAGGGCCGGCAACGTGGTGGACGTGCTGGACGGCGGGGTCGTGCTCGCCGACCTGCGGGTGGCGGCGGGTCACCCGGCCAGAGCGCGGAGGGTGTGCGAGGAGAGCTTGCGCGAGGCGCCCCTGCGGGGCGGCCCGCACGCCCGGTCCGTCTCCGACCTTCACGTGGCCCTGGCCGAGCTCGACCACCGCCGTGGTGCCCGTCCGGAGGCGCTGGATCACCTGGAGGTGGCTCGCGAGCTGCGCGAGCGGGCGTCGATCACCGAGAACCGCCACCGGTGGTTCGTGGTGATGGCGCAGGTGCTGGCCGCCGACGGCGACCACGAGACCGCGCTGTCGCAGCTCGACCAGGCGGAGGGGCTCTATCGGCGGGGTTTCTACCCCGAGCTGCGACCCATCCCTGCCATGAGAGCCCGGATCCGGATCGCCTCCGGCGACCTGTCCGGGGCCCAGGCCTGGGCGGACGAGACGGGCGTGCGGGTCACGGACGAGTGCTCCTACCTGGCGTCGTACGAGCAGCTGACGGTGGTCCGGCTCCAGCTGGCCCGCTGCGCGCCGACCCGTCGGACAGGGCGACCGCAGACGCCGTCCTTGCCCTGCTGGACCGCTGCGAGCACACGCTTCCCGCAGGCAGCCGGGCCGAGATCCTGGTGCTGCGGTCCCTGACCCACCTCGCGCTGGGCGACCTCCCGCACGCCGCGTCCGCCTTCGGCCGGGCCTGGAGCGAGGCGCCCGAGACCGGCAGCGACGTCCGGGTGTTCCTGGACGAGGGCGCCCCCATGTCGAGGCTGCTGGAGCACGTCGCTGCTGGTGGGGCCGGACAGGGGGCGGGGACGGTGGCGCGGGAGGCGGCTCGCGGCCTGCTCGACCGACTGCATCGGGGGAACACGTCGGGGGACGGGTCGGGCCTGGTCAGCCCGTTGAGCAGCCGGGAGCGGGACGTGCTGCGGCTCCTCGACTCCGAGCTGACCGGGCCGGAGATCGCCCGCGAGCTGTTCATCACCGTCAACACCCTGCGCACGCACACCAAGCACATCTTCGCCAAGCTCGGGGTGAGCACGCGAGCCCGGGCCGTGCGCCGGTCGCGCGAGGACGACCTGCTGGGTGACCGTCACCGCTGACCCCACCGGCCAGGGGTCACCACGATGATCACCTCGTGTGGTGACGCCAGGGTCACGTCCCGCTCCTAGGTTCAGGTCATCCCCGCAGCACGGGCTACGGGCCGACCGAACAGGAACCGGCATGAACGTCACCTCGACCGCACTCTTCCGGACCTCCGCCGTGTCGGCGGTGGTGGCGGGCCTCCTCTACGCGGGCGTCCAGATCGGGCACCCGCACGCCGACGCCACGACCGTCCTCACGACGGAGTGGGCCGTCCGCAACGCCATCAAGGTGCTGATGGCGGCCACGGCCCTGGTCGGCATCACCGGGATGTACCTGCGCCAGCGACTGGAGATCGGCCTGCTGGGGCTCGTGGGGTACGTCGTGCTGGCCATCGGCTACCTGACCATCATGTGCGTCACCTTCGCGAGCGCCGTCGTCCTCCCCGAGGTGGCCGCGGCGTCCCCGGCCTATGTCGACGACGTCGTTCGCGCAGCCACAGGCGGCCGGGCCGCGGGCGACATCGGCGCGATGCAGGCCGTCCTGGCGGTGTCCGGAGCCACCTTCCTCGCAGGTGGGTTGATCTTCGGTGCCGCGATGTTCCGGGCCCGTGTCCTGGCCCGCTGGGCCTCGGCGCTGCTCGCGCTGGCCAGCGTCCTGACCGCCTCGCTGGCACTCCTGCCCGACTCGTTCTATCGGCTGCTGGCCTATCCGGACTCCCTCGCCCTGGTCGGCCTCGGCCTGTCCCTCTGGGCGTCCGCCCGAACAGCGGGCACCAGGCAGACCGGCGCCTCTCGGCCCGCGGCTCCGGCGGGACGTCCTGCCCCTGCCCGCGCGTCATGAGCTCGGACGACAGGGCCGGCGCTCACGGCATACCGGCCCGGCCTGTCGAGGTGCAGCTGAGGATCGACGGCCACCTGGACGCCCACTGGTCCTCGTGGTTCGACGGTCTGGACATCGTCCGCGAGCCGGACGGCACCACCACGCTGAGTGGCCTGGCAGCTGACCAGGCCGCGCTCCACGGCCTCCTCGCCAAGGCCCGTGACATCGGTGCCGAGCTCATCTCCCTCGACACCCGCGCACCGACAGGGCGATGAGCCCGCACCCACCTCGGCGCACCCCGTCCGGGATCCGCCCACCCACCCACCGCACCGGAGGAAACCATGTCCCAACCCGCACCCGCGACGCTCTTTCGCGTGTCCGCCCTGGCCGGCGGCGCCAGCGCCTTCATCCTGCTCGTGAACGCAGCCAAGCGGGCAGGGGTCGTCCCGACCTCGGCCCTCACCCAGCTGGTGGCACCCCTGGCGGAGGTCCTGGCCCTCGCCCTGGTCGCCGGGCTGTACCTCGCGTTCGGCCGGCGCAGGGGCACCTTCGGACTCGTCGCCTACCTCGTCAACTCGGCTGCCCTCGCAGGGCTGGTCGGCGTCGAGCTCGTCATCAACCTGGTCTTCAGCGAGCTCCCGCGTGGCGCCGTCGCGTCGCTGCGCGCGGGCCCGCTCGGCCTTGCCCTCGTGGTGGTGTCCGTCGCGTTCCTCCTCGGCACGATGGCCTTCGTCGCTTCGTTGCTGCTGTCCCGTGAGGTGCCGGCGGTCCCGTTGGTCCTGTATGCCGTCGGAGCGGTCCCGGTCGCGCTGCGGGCCTCGGTGCCGGAGATCGCCCTGGACCTGGGGCTGCTGACCATGGCCGTGGGGATCGCTGCGCTGTCCGACTGGATGTACTCCAGGTCGGCCGTCCTCCGCACCTGGGACGCACAGCCGGCCACGATCGGCCCGGCCCAGGCCACCGCCTGACGGTGTGGTCAGCCGAGGCGCCCGTCCCCACCCCTGGGGCCGGGCGTCCTCGGCCCTCCGGTCGAGGTGCCGCCCGCCCGGGCTCGTGACAGGGTGTCACCATGGCCGTGTTCGAGGAGCTGGACCTGCCGATGCCGGACGGGGTGTGCGACGCCTATGTCGCCCGCCCCGCCGAGGACGGACCCCACCCGCCGGTGCTCCTGATCATGGACGCCATCGGGCTGCGGCCGCGGATCCGGGAGATGGCCGAGCGCCTGGCGGACGACGGCTACGTCGTGCTGGCGCCCAACGTCTACTACCGGGCCGGGCGCCAGCCGCTGATCGACCCCTCGTTCCTGTCCGCCGAGCGGGGGGAGGAGCGGCATACGATCATCTCCCGTCTGCTCGCCAGCCTGACCCGAGAGCACTGGGAGGCCGAAGGCCCCGCCTATCTCGAGCACGTCCAGGGTCTCGACGACGTCGCTGACGACGACGTGCGGGTCGTGGGTTACTGCATGGGCGGGGGGCTCGCGCTGCGGCTGGCGGCACAGTGCCCCGACGACGTGTCGGCGGTCTGTGGGTTCCACGCCGGACGGCTGGTGACCGACGGCCCCGAGAGCCCGCACCACGTGCTGCCCGACGTCGAGGCCCGCATCTACTTCGGCTTCGCCGACCAGGACCCCAGCATGACCAGGTCGCAGATCGAGCGCCTGCGGCTGGCCGCCGAGGAGGCGGACTGCGACTACGAGGGCGAGATCTATCCGGGCGCCGCTCACGGGTTCACGATGAGTGACCTCCCGGCCTACGACGAGCGCGCCACCGCGCGGCACTGGGAGGCGCTGCTCCAGGTCTTCGACGAGGCCTGACCCGTCATCCGACGGTTCGTTCGAGCGCTGCCTCGACCAGCCTCCTTGCCGCCCGCAGGGCCCGCACACGGTCGGTGTCCGAGATGAACGCCGATCCGTAGTGCGCTCCAGGCTTGAGCCGGACGAGCTTGCTCAGCTCGTTTCCCAGGGCGCGGTCGACGCGCCCGAGGACCCGCGCGGCCTCGGCGTGGTCATCGCCGGAGTACCGCGATCCGGTCGCAGCGATGCAGATGGCATCAGAGGCAGCGATGCCAGACAGGACCGCGATCCCGATCACGACGTTGTTGGCGCCCGGCCCCTCCTCGGTGGCTGCGAGCTCTGCGACGTCGAGGTAGCGCGCGGCAATGATGCGACGGGCCTTCGCCTGACCTCGGTCGCCGGGGCTGGACCGCGTCGGTGTCATGCCGGGCTTCTCTCTGTGGCCAGTCGCGCGATCAGGGGCCCGAGGGATTCTCCCGCCAGCGTGATGGAGTCCTCGCGCCAGGACCTGATCAGCGGTTCGTCGGCCTCCACGGCTCGGCGCAGGTCCTCCTGCGTGGTGTCGAGCCAGGACAACGTGTTGCCCGTCCACTGCCAGACGAGGCGCTCCAGCTCGGCCAGCTGATCGCTCCACGCCTCGGCTTGTGCCTCGTCGAGGTGCGGAGGGCGGACGACCAGGACGTCGATGTCCGAGTCCGAGCCGGCCTCTCCTCGCGACAAGGAGCCGTAGAGAGACGCGTGGAGGCAGGGCACCCGCCACCCCTCGATCTGCTTGGTGAGCCTCGAACGCACCTCGGAGGCCGCCTTGGACGCCGCGAGCACGACAGGGGCGAGAAGGTGCTCACGGTTGAGGCGGTAGAGGTGGGCGCGACCGGCCGGCTCCACGATGACGAGTCCCTGGTGGGCAAGACGTCCGAGGGCCTGCGTCATCGCCGTGTGGCTACCTCGTCGTGCGAGCTCGGCGATGCCTCGGCCGGTGAGGGCGCTCTCGGTCCCGGCGAGGACGGTCAGGGCCTCGCCCTCGAGCGAGGGCGTGATGGCGCTCAGGGGATGTGACAGGTCCATGGAACCATGATGGCAGGTCAACGCTCCATGTGGAAGGCTTGGACGCCATACGGGCCTCTGGCGCCTTGCCCCCGCGACGGGTGCCGTGGGAAGTCGGGTCGTTCAGGGACGAAAGACCTTGCCGGGATTCATGATTCCGTGCGGGTCGAGCGCCGCCTTGATCGCTCGGTGCAGGTCCACGACCGGTTCGCCGAGCTCGGCGTGCAGCCCGTCCCGCTTGAGGGTGCCCACGCCGTGCTCGCCGGAGATGGTGCCGCCGAGCTCGAGGCAGGCCGCGATGATCTCCTCGGAGGCCCGGTGCGCTCGCTCGAGCTGCTCGGCGTCTCCCGGGGTGGTGACGAGCAGCGGGTGCAGGTTGCCGTCGCCCGCGTGGGCGGCGTTGGCGATCGTGGTGCCGTGGCGCACGCCGATCTGCTGGATGCGCTCGAGCATCGGGACCACCTGGTCCTTGGGCACGCAGACGTCCTCGGTGAGGATCGTGCCGAGGCGCTCGGCGGCGGGATAGGCGAGGCGGCGCGCGGCGAACAGCAGCTCGCCCTCCTCCTCGTCCTCCGCCACCGCGGCGTCGACCGCCCCCGCGGCGCGGAACACCTCGGCCATGGTCTCGGCCTCGGCGTCGCCCCGCTCGCCGGGGGTGTCGACGCGGCCGAGCAGCATCGTGTCGGCCTCGGTGGTCAGGCCCATGTGCTTCCAGTCGTCGACGGCCCGCAGCAGGGTCCGGTCCATCAGCTCGAGCAGCGAGGGCGTGAGCCCGGCCTCCGCCACGGCGGTGACGGCCCGCCCCGCCGACAAGAGGTCGGGGAAGAAGCCCGCGACGGTGCGCTCCGGCTCGCGGGCCGGTCGCAGCCGCACGGTGACCTCGGTGATGATGCCGAGCGTCCCCTCCGAGCCCGTCATCAGTCCGACGAGGTCGTAGCCCACGACCCCCTTGGCGGTGCGCCGACCGACCCGCACGATCTCGCCGGTCCCCGTGACGACCTCCAGCGCCAGGACGTAGTCCCTGGTCACGCCGTACTTCACGCAGCACATGCCGCCGGCGTTGGTCGCGACGTTGCCGCCGATGGTCGACCAGGGCGCGCTGCCTGGGTCCGGGGGATACCAGAGCCCCTGCTCGGCGGCGGCAGCGCGCAGCCGGTCGTTGACCACGCCGGGCTGGACGACGGCGAGCCGGTCCAGGGTGTTGATCTCGAGGACCTGGTCCAGGCGCTCGAGGCTGAGCACGATCCACCCGGCCTCGGCGTTCGCGGCGCCGGACAGGCCGGTCCCCGCTCCTCGGGCGACGACCGGGGTGCCGTGCTCGAGGCACGCCTGCACCGTGGCCTGCACCTCGCTCGTCGACCGGGCTCGCACGACGGCGGCCGGCGATCCCCAGGCTCCCCACTCGGCCTGGTCACGGGCATAGGCGATCATCGCGTCGGGGTCGGTCATGACCCGGTCGGCGGGGAGGCGCGCGAGGAGGGAATCAACGATCGAGGTCACGGTCCGACCCTAGGGGAACCACCCGACAGGTGCGGCACAGGGTGCCATCGGTCAGGGCACCACCGCGGTGTAGGCGTTGAGCGCCAGCTGCCCGCCGAGGTGGGCGTAGAGGACGGTGCTGCTCGCCGGGATCTCCCTGCTGGAGACGAGGTCGATCAGGCCGGCCATCGACTTGCCCTCGTAGACGGGGTCGATGATGACGCCCTCCAGCCGGCCGGTGAGGCGGATGGCCTCGATCGTCGACTCGACGGGGATGCCGTACTTGTCGCCGGCCCACCCCGCCAGCACGGTGATCTCGTCGTCGCGCAGGTCGCGCCCCAGGCCGAGGAGCCCTGCCGTATGCCGGGCGATGCGCCCCACCTGGTCGCGGGTCTTGTCGAGGGTGGCCGACGCGTCGATGCCGATGACCCGGCGCGGCCGTCCGCCCGCGGCCTCGAGCTCGGCGAAGCCCGCGATCATCCCGGCGTGGGTCGAGCCGGTGACCGTGCACACGACGATGGTGTCGAAGAAGACGTCGAGCTCCGCCTCCTGCTGAGCGACCTCGTGCGCCCAGCCGGCGAAGCCCAGTCCGCCGAGGGGGTGCTCGGACGCCCCGGCCGGGATGGGGTAGGGCTTGCCGCCCCGCTCCTCGACCTCCCGCAGCGCGTCCTCCCAGCTGCTGCGGATGCCGATGTCGAAGCCGTGCGGGTCGAGGCGCACGTCGGCGCCCATGATCCGTGAGAGCTGGATGTTGCCGACGCGGTCGTTGAGGGGGTCTGGCCAGTCGACCCAGGTCTCCTGCACGAGGAGGGCCTGCAGCCCGAGGTGGGCGGCGACGGCTGCGACCTGGCGGGTGTGGTTGCTCTGGTAGCCGCCGATCGAGACCAGGGTGTCGGCGCCGGAGGCGAGCACGTCGGGGACGATGTACTCCAGCTTGCGAGTCTTGTTGCCGCCGAAGGCGAGTCCGGAGCTGACGTCCTCTCGCTTGGCCCACACCTGGGCGCCACCCAGGTGGGCGCTGAGGCGCTCGAGGGGGTGGATCGGGCTGGGTCCGAAGGTCAGCGGATAGCGGTCGAAGTCGGCGATGCCCATGGGGAGCTCCTTTGCTCGGCGGTGAAATTTAATATATTGCCAGCCTCCAGGCCCGGCAAGGGGGCCTATATTCGCTCCATGCCGATCCCCGAGTCACCGGGCCTGCCGCAGCGCTCGCTGCTCCGCGACCACGCCTACGAGGCCATCCGGGACGCCATCGTCGCCGGGACGCTCGCTCCGGGGGAGCGGCTGCGCGATCCCGAGCTGGAGGGATGGCTCGGCGTCAGCCGCACCCCGATCCGAGAGGCGCTGCTGCGCCTCGAGCGGGCCCGCCTGGTGGTGGCGACGCCCGGCCGGGCCACGATCGTCGCACCGGTCGACCAGGAGTCGACGCGGGACGCCCAGCAGGTCGCGGCGGCCATGCACGAGCTCGCGGCGCGGGTCGCCGCGCCTCGCCTGGCGGCCTCGGACCTGGAGCAGCTCGAGGAGGTCAACGCGGCGTTCGCGGAGGCGCTCCACGCCCTCGACGCCGAGCGAGCCATCGAGGCGGACGACGCCTTCCACGGGGTCTTCGTCGCCCGCAGCGGCAACGTCGTCGTGCCCGAGGTGCTCGAGCGGGTGGTCCCGGTCCTGCGGCGGGTGGAGCGGATGCGGTTCACGACCTACGCCGGCCGCGGCAGCGCCGACCAGCACGCCGCCATCATCGCGGCCGCCCGCGCGGGCGACGCAGAGCGAGCCGCGACCCTGAGCCGCGACAACTGGCTCTCCCTGCGCTTCACCTTCTCGGGCTGATGAGGGCCGTATGACGAAGGAGCGGCCCCCCGTCATACGGGGAACCGCTCCTCGCTCTGTCCGTGAGACCCGAGACGGGTCAGTCCTCCCACTCGACGAGGACCTGACCACCCTGGACGGCATCGCCGACGGCGACGTCGACCGCGGCGATCCGGCCGTCCTTGGGCGCCGTGACCTCGGTCTCCATCTTCATGGCCTCGAGGACGAGCAGGGTCTCGCCCTCCTTGACCTCCTGGCCCGCCTCGACGAGCACCTTGACGACGGTGCCCGCGATGTTGGCGGTGAGGGCGTTGGACGCGCTGGCCGGGGCCTTCGCGCTGGTGGGGGCCACGCCGTGGGCGGACATGCTGCCCACGAGGACGGCACCCAGGCTCGGCCGGGGCTCCTCCTCCACCTCGACGTCGACGTCGTAGACCGATCCGTTGACGGTCACCTTCAGCTTCATGTCAGTCCTTCGGTTGCGTCGGCGGTCAGCGCACGCCGTGCTGGATCGTGTGCGAGTGGTGGATGTCCGAGCGGCCCTGGGACGCCCACGCCGAGCCGCGACGCAGGTGGACCTGCTTGACGGTGGCGCGCTTGCCCAGGTAGGCCGCGACGGCGGCGGAGATCGCGAGCAGCACCTCGGGGCTGACCTCGTCGTCCCGGGCGGAGACCTTGGCCTCCAGGGCCTCGAGACGGGCGGTGAGATCGGCGACCAGGGCCTGCAGCTCGGCGACGGTGGGTTCGCTCATGATGTGTCCTTCCGTGGCAGCCGGTCGATCAGAGCGGGATCAGGCCGTGCTTCTTGGCCGGACGCATGTCGCGCTTGCCGGCGAGCATCTCCAGCGAGCGCGCGATGTGACGACGCGTGTCCGCCGGCTCGATGATGTCGTCGACGAGACCACGCGAGGCGGAGACGTACGGCGTGGAGAAGGCGTCGCGGTAGAGCTGGACCAGCTCCGCCCGCTTGGCCGCCGGGTCGTCCGCCTCGGCGATCTCCTTGCGGAAGACGACGCCCGCGGCACCCTCGGCGCCCATGACGGCGATCTCGGCCGTCGGCCACGCGAACACCCGGTCCGCGCCGAGGTCCTTGGAGCACATGGCGAGGTAGGCGCCGCCGTACGCCTTGCGCAGGACCACGGTGATCTTGGGGACCGTCGCGGAGGAGTAGGCGAAGAGCATCTTGGCGCCGTGGCGGATGATGCCGCCGTACTCCTGCTGCACGCCCGGCAGGAAGCCCGGGACGTCCACCAGGGTGACCAGGGGGATGTTGAAGGCGTTGCAGAAGCGCACGAACCGCGCGCCCTTGTCGGAGGAGTCGATGTCGAGGACGCCGCTCATCACGCTGGGCTGGTTGGCGATGATGCCGACCGTGCGTCCCGTGACGCGGGCGAAGCCCACGACGATGTTGGGCGCGAAGCCCGCGTGCACCTCGAGGAAGTCGGCGCCGTCGACGATCGAGCCGATGACGTCGCGGACGTCATACCCCTTCTTGGGATCCTCGGGGATGACCGTGGTGAGTGACTCGTCGGGCTCGACGTCCTCGAACCCGTCGACCAGCGGCGGCTCCTCGGTGTTGTTGCTCGGCAGGAAGCTCAGGAGCTTCTGCGCGATCAGCACCGCCTGCTCGTCGTCCTCGGCCATGAAGTGGGTGACGCCGGAGCGAGCCATGTGCGCCGCCGGGCCGCCCAGCTCCTCGGCCGTGACCTGCTCGCCGGTGACCTGCTTGATCACGTCGGGGCCGGTGATGAACATCCGGGAGCTCTTGGTCTGGATGATGAAGTCGGTGAGGGCGGGGGAGTATGCCGCTCCACCGGCGCACGGCCCCGCGATGATCGAGACCTGCGGGACCACGCCCGACAGCGCGACGTTCTGGAAGAACACCTTGCCGTAGCCGGACAGCGAGTCGATGCCCTCCTGGACGCGGGCGCCGCCCGAGTCGTTGATGAAGACGAACGGGGTGCCGTTCTCCAGGGCTGCGTGCAGCGTCTTGGCGACCTTGGTGGAGTGCATCTCGCCGGCGGAGCCGCCCGCCACCGAGAAGTCCTGGCTCGCGACGTGGACCGGGCGGCCGAAGACCGTGCCGGTGCCGGTCACGACGCCGTCCGCCGGCATGACGGCCTTGTCCATCCCGAACAACGTGGTCCGGTGCTGGGCGAACAGGCCCATCTCCTCGAAGGAGCCGGGGTCGACCAGGTCGGCGACCCGCTCGCGCGCGGTCTTCTTGCCGGCCTCGTGCTGCTTGGCGTGACGCTTCTCGCCGCCGCCGGCCTCGACCGCGGCGCGGCGCTCGCGGAGCTCCGTGAGGCGGTCGGCCATCGTCTTGGGTGACTGGGGTGCCTTGCTCATGGTGAGGTTCCCTCTCCTGCCGTCAGGCCGGCTTCACGGCGACGGAGTGCTTCTTGCCGTCGATGGTGATCTCGTAGGTGATCGGGCCACGGACCGGGCCGGTCTTGCCGTCGCCCTTGGCGGCCGCGGCCTTCTCGGCCTCGAGCTCGGCGGGGTCCTTGCCGACGTTCTTGGGGCCCTCGGCGCGGCTGGTGAAGAAGCCGGGCGCGACCTTGGGGAACATCGCGTAGGTCAGGACGTCCTCGTCGCTGCCGTCGAAGCCCTCGAGCGCGGCGGCGTCGGTGCGGAGCTGGTCCCACTCGTCCTCGATCAGGTCGGCGGGCCGCACGTCGATCGGCTCCTTGCCGGTCTGCTGCTTGGCCTTGTCGACGACCTCCTGGTCGAGCTCGCCCATGACCGAGCCGTAGTAGCCGAGCATCAGGTCGGCGAACTCGGCGGTCAGGACCTTGTAGCGGCCCATGAGGACGTTGAAGACGGCCTGCGTGCCCACGATCTGGCTGGACGGGGTGACGAGGGGCGGGTAGCCGGCGTCCTTTCGCACGCGCGGCACCTCCTCGAGCACCTCCTTGAGCTTGTCGCCGGCGCCCTGCTGCTTGAGCTGGGACTCCATGTTGGAGATCATGCCGCCGGGGATCTGGCTGTCGAAGATGTCCGTCTCGACGTTGAACGAAGACATGAACTGCGTGTAGCGGGGCCGGATCCCGGCGAAGTGGTTCTTGATGCGACCGAGCCGCACCTTGTCCAGGTCGGCGATGTAGCCCGTGCCCTCGAGCATCTCCTGCAGGGACTCCGTGGGGTTGTGCCCCGGGCCGAGGGACAGCGAGGAGATGGCGGTGTCGACGACGTCGGCGCCCCCCTCGACGGCCTTCATCAGCGAGACGAGCGTGACGCCCGTGGTCGCGTGGCAGTGCACGTTGACCTGCATGTCCGGCATCTCGGCCTTGATCGCCCGGACCAGGTCGTAGGCCGGCTGCGGCTTGAGCAGCGCCGCCATGTCCTTGATGGCGATGGAGTCCACGCCGACGTCGCGCAGCTCGCGCGCCTGCCGGAGGTAGACGTCCACGTCGTGCAGCGGGCTGGTGGTGTAGCAGATGGTGCCCTGCGCGTGCTTGCCGGCCTTCTTGACCGCGGCGATCGCGCGCTCGACGTTGCGGGTGTCGTTGAGGGCGTCGAACGTGCGGAACACGTCCATGCCGTTCTCGGCGGCCTTCTCGACGAAGTGGTCCACCACGTCGTCGCCGTAGTGGCGGTAACCGAGGAGGTTCTGCCCCCGCAGGAGCATCTGGAGGCGGGAGTTCGGCAGCAGTCGGCGGAAGGTCCGCAGCCGCTCCCACGGGTCCTCGTTGAGGAAGCGGATGCACGCGTCGAACGTCGCCCCGCCCCAGCACTCAACGCTCCAGTACCCCGCGTTGTCGATGTCCTCGCAGGCACCGACCATGTCCTCCAGGGCCATGCGGGTCGCCATCAGACTCTGGTGCGCGTCCCGCAGGGCCAGCTCCGTCACGCCGATCTGTCGCTGCTGTGTATCCACGCCTGCAATCCTGCCCCACGGGCCGCGGCGCGGCATCAGCGGGGTGGGTCTTAGCGGGGATCCTCAGGTGGTGTCGGCGGCGGTCATGACGCGGTCCCGGCCTGCGGCCTTGGCGGCATACATCGCCCGGTCCGCCCGGCGCAGCAGGTCGCGGGGCGTCTCCCCGCCGGAGGTGCTCGCGACGCCCGCGCTCACCGTGAGGTTGAGGGGGACCCCGACGATCTGCAGCCAGTCCAGCGCCGCGATCCGTGCTCGCAGCCGCTCGGCCAGCACGGTGGCCGCGTCGAGGTCGGTGCCCGGCTGCAGCACCGCCAGCTCCTCCCCGCCGTAGCGGGCCGCCACGTCCGACACCCGCACCTCGGTCTGCAGCATGCGGCCGAGGGCGTGCAGCACCTGGTCGCCGACCACGTGGCCGTGCGTGTCGTTGACGCGTTTGAAGTGGTCGAGGTCGAGCAGGATCAGGCTGACCGGGTGGTCCGCGTCGGCGGCGCGCACGTCGACGAGAAGGCGGTCGTTGAGCAGCCGACGGTTGTGCAGTCCCGTGAGGTCGTCGCGGATCGAGATCTCCTGCACCATGCGGTGCTCGGACTTGAGCTCGCTGAACTCCGCCTCCAGCCGCTGCTGGCGCTCGCGGGCGCGGGCCGCCTCCCGCTCGACCATCTGCACCCGGTGCAGCACGACCAGGGCCGATGCCCGGCGGCGGGCCATGGCGTCCTCGTGGGCGTCCTTGAGCTCCAGGTGGGACCGCAGCGTCCAGTAGGCCGACTCGTGGTCGCCCCGTCCGGCGTAGGCCTCGGACAGGATGTCGGTGAGCGCCAGCGTCTGCCGATCGGTGAGCGCGGACCCCGTGAGCAGCGGCTCGAGCAGCAGCACGGCCTCGTCCGGCCGCCCCAGCGCGGTCCACGCCCGGGCGACCTCGATGGTCACGTCGATCCGCACGGGCTGGCGGGCGGACTCGATCCGGTGCTGGGCGTCGGCCAGGAGCGCCTCGGCCTGCAGCGGGTGCCCGAGGTGGGCCGATCCGTAGGCCTGGAGCGCCACGGCGTGGGCCACCACGTCGTTGGTGTGGGCGCGGGCTGCGTGGTGCTGCGCGCGCCGCGCCTCGACGGTGGCCTCCAGCAGACGCTGCTGGTCGACGAGGGCGTGCGCGATGTCGAGGTGGGCATAGGCCTGGCCCTCCGCGTCGTCGATGCCCTCGAAGATCGCCAGGGCCCGTCGGAAGTCCCGCACCTGGTCGACCACGTCGACCCGGTCGAGGGCGGCGTTGAGCAGGCACTGCGCGACGAGCTGCACATCGTTGGCCTGCCGGGCGATGCTGACCGCCTGGTTGAAGAAGCCCGCGGCATGGGCGGGCTCGCCGATCTCCGCGCTGACGTTGCCGAGCACGAGCTGGAGCCGGCCGAGCCAGACGTCCTCGAGCGAGGTGAGCGTCACGAGTCCCTCGTTGGCGAGGGTGAGGGCCTGCTCGTAGTCCTGGACCGCGAACCGGCAGGCCGCCTGCACCACGCGGGCGCGTGCCTCGAGCAGGTGGTCGTCCGTGGCGACCGCGTGACGGGCGGCCCGGTCGGCCAGGGCGGACGCGGTCTCCTGGTCCCGGTGACGGGCGTGCCAGGCCCGCTCGACCATGGCGCTGTGGTCGATGGCCGGTCCGCCGCCGGGCACGGGCAGAGCGTTCCGGGGCAGGCAGGGCTCGGTGGGCACCGGCCTCACCTCCGTCTCCGACCCCCGGCCGGCTACTTCCTCGTACTTCCTCGGCGCAGGCATCATGACAAAGCGTGGCCGCCCCCGCCAGGGTCCGACGCGCGCCGAGGCTGGAATCCGGCCGGTGCTACCTTGAGGATCCCGTCCGGACCCTCGCCGAGGAGCGCCCGTCATGACCGTGCCCGAGCCCGTCGTCCTCGTCGCCTGCGACAAGTTCAAGGGCTCGCTGGTCGCGACCGAGGTGGCCGAGCGGATCACCGTCGGGGTTCGTGGCGTCCTGCCCGGCGCCACCGTGCGCACGCTGCTGGTCGCGGACGGCGGTGACGGCACCATCGAGGCGGCCCTCGTCGCCGGCTACGAGGGGCGGACCACCACGACGTCGGGTCCGACGGGCCGACCGCTCCAGGCCCGGTATGCCGTGCTGGGGGCCACCGCCGTCGTCGAGCTCGCCGAGACCTGCGGGATCGTGCACCTGCCCGGGGGCCGGCTCGAGCCCCTCACCTCCACCAGCCGCGGGGTCGGCGAGGCGGTGCGTGCGGCGCTGGACGAGGGGTGCGCCGAGATCGTCCTCGGGATCGGGGGCTCGGCCAGCACCGACGGCGGCACAGGCATGCTGTCCGCCCTCGGCGTCCGCTTCCTCGACGCCTCGGGCCACGAGATCCCCGACGGCGCAGGGGGGCTCGCGTCCCTCGCCAGCGTCGACCTGTCGGGTCTGCACCCTGGCCTGGCCGACGCCCGCGTCGTCGTGGCGTGCGACGTCAACAACCCGCTGCTGGGCGACCGGGGCACCGCCGCCGTGTTCGGCCCGCAGAAGGGGGTCACCGCCCAGCTCCGTCCCCAGGTCGACGCCGGGCTCGAGCGCCTCGCGGACCTGCTCGCCGAGGCGATAGGCCGCGACTCGCGCGACGAGCCGGGTGCAGGCGCGGCCGGTGGCGTCGGGTATGCCGCCCTGCAGGTCCTCGACGCCGAGATGCGGCCAGGCGTCGAGCTGGTCCTCGACCTCGTCGGCTTCGCCGAGCAGGCCGACGGCGCAGACCTGGTCATCACCGGGGAGGGCTCCCTGGACGAGCAGTCGCTCATGGGCAAGACACCCGTCGGTGTCGCCGAGGCGGCAGCGCGCGTGGGTGTGCCCGTCGTGGCGGTGTGCGGGCGCTCCCTGCTCGCCGACGGCCAGGCGGAGGCGTCGGGCATCCGCCGCGTCTACGCCCTGACGGACCTCGAGCCGGATCCCGCGCGGTGCATGAGCGAGGCGGGGCCGCTGCTCGAGGCGCTGGCCGGCACCGTGGCGCGCGACCTCGCCGACGGCGGTCTCTGACGCGCTCGCCGCCCCTGCATCGTTGGCGGCTGCCGTCCGCTGGCGCCGTTGGCGAGGGTGTCTCGGGTTGCAGGGTGAGACGGGTGCGGTGGGGTGAGACGGCGGCGCGACGCCCCCCGACCCCGCGTCGCGGCGGGGGCCAGGGGGCGTCATACGAGCCGGGGTCAGGCCTGGGTGACCGGGGTGACCGGAGGCCTGCCGGCCAGGACGTCGAGGACGTTCTGCGCCGCGAGCTCGGCCATGGCCGTGCGCGTCTCGACCGTCGCCGAGCCCAGGTGGGGGAGCAGCACGACGTCGTCGCGGTCGATCAGATCCTCGTGCACGGTCGGCTCGGCCTCGAAGACGTCGAGCCCCGCACCCGCGATCTCGCCGGCCTCGAGCGCCGCGACGAGGGCGGCCTCGTCGACGATGGGTCCGCGGGCGGAGTTGATCAGGTAGGCGGACTTCTTCATCCGCTTCAGGGCGTCGGCGTCGACGAGGTGGTGCGTCGAGTCCATCAGCGGGCAGTGCAGCGAGACGACGTCCGAGGTCGCGAAGAGCTCGTCCAGCTCGACCTTGCGCGCACCCAGCTCCCCGGCCACGTCCGCGGCCAGCTCGTAGGCGTCGGAGTAGACGACGTCCATGCCGAAGGCCTTGGCGCGACGGGCCATGGCGATGCCGATCTGCCCCATGCCGACGATGCCGAGGGTCTTGCCCTGCAGGCCCATCCCGAGCAGGTAGAACATGCCCCACTGCCACGGCGTGCGGGAGCGGATGACCCGCTCCCCCTCGCCGAACCGCCGCGTGACCATCAGCATCAGGCCGAAGGCCGTGTCCGCCGTGGTCTCGGTCAGGACCTTCGGGGTGTTGGTGGCGATCACGCCGCGGCGCTCGCAGGCCGGGACGTCGATGTTGTTGTAGCCCACAGCGACGTTGGCGACGACCTTGAGCTGGTCGCCGCACGCGTCCAGGAACTCGTCGTCGACCTTCTCGGTCAGCAGGGTGACGACGGCGTCGGCGCCGCGGACGGCCTCGAGGCAGGCCTCACGCGTGATGCAGTCGTCGGCGTCGTGGTAGAAGACGTCGTGCTCGGCCCGGAGGGCGTCGACGGCCGACTGCGGGATCTTGTTGGTGATGACGACCTTCATCGCGTTGTCCCCGCTCACTTGCTCTCGATCCAATCCTTGAGCTTGCCGAGGCCCTCGCGGATGCGGTCCTCGCTGATGCCGGAGTAGGCGAACCGGATGTAGTCGCGGTCCTCGCCCGGCTGACGGCGTCCGAAGTGGTTGCGCGTGCAGAAGGACACGCCCGTGGCGTGCAGCGCCTGCGTCGCGAAGTCGTCGACGTCCGCGGCGCCCACCTGCCGGACCGCCTCGGTGACGTCCGGGAACAGGTAGAACGTCGACTCCGGGGTCGCCACGTCCACGCCCGGGATCTGGTTGATGACCTCGCACGCGGCGTCGCGACGGCCGCGCAGGACGTCGAGCATGTCCTGGACCGGCTGCTGGTCGACGGTGAGGCCGGCGATCCCCGCGTGCTGGATGAAGTGGGTCGTGCACGACTCGTTGTTGGTGTTCATGGTCGAGAACACCTGGGCCACCTCGACGGGAGCGATCCCCGCGCCGAGCCGCCACCCCGTCATCGCGAACTTCTTGGAGAAGGTGTAGAGGATGACGGTGCGGTCCGCCATCCCGTCGATCGACGAGATCGAGTGCGACTCACCGGAGTAGCGCGTCTCGAAGTAGGCCTCGTCCGACAGCACCCACAGGTCGTGCTCCTGCGCGATCGCGGCGATGGCCTCGCGCTCCTCCTGGGTCGACTCGGCGGAGATGGGGTTCTGCAGGTCGTTGTAGATGATCGCCCTCGTCCGGGGCGTGATCAGCGACCGCACCTGCTCCAGGTCGATCGCGAAGCCGCGCTCGGTCGGGAGGTAGCGATAGGCCTTGGCCACGCCGCCGAGGTACTCGATCTGCGACTCGTAGATCGGGAACCCCGGGTTGGGGTAGAGGACCTCGTCGCCCTCGTCCATCACGGCCTGTAGGAACTTGGTGATCACCGGCTTGCCGCCGGGCTGGATCGCGACGTTGTCGGCCGTGTATGCCGTGCCGCGGAGCCGGTTGATGTCGGCGGCCATGGCCTCGCGCAGGGCCGGGATGCCGGGGCCGGGGCAGTAGCCGGTCTTGCCGTCCGCGATCGCCCGGTTCATGGCCTCGGTGATGTGCGCCGGGGTGGCCAGGTCGATGTCGCCGAGGTGGAAGGGGTAGATGTCGTTGCCCTTGGCCCCCCAGGCCGCCGCCGCGGCCGAGACGGCGAAGGCCGTCTCGGTGCCGAGGCGAGAAAGTCGTCGTGCCAGCGCCATTGCTGAATCTCCCTACGAGTGGTGTGTCGTCGGTGACGTGGGTCGACCCCGGGTGCGGGGCCGTCCTCCCACGCACTGTAGCGACCCGGGGGCCGGACCCCGCATCCCGGCTGCCACGAGACCGGTCAGGGCAGCCGGCGCACCGTCAGGATCTGCTCCGCCCGACCGACGGGTCCGTGCTCGTCGTAGAGGTCGGTCGAGGTCAGCCCGAGACCCGTCTCGCCGAAGGTGACCTCGGTGTCGAGGCCCAGCCAGCCGTGCGCCGGCGTGCGGAACAGGTGCACCGTGAGGTCGACGTTGGGGAACATCCACTCCCCGGGGTGCTGCCGCACCGCCACGCCGTTGGCGGTGTCGACCAGGCCCAGCAACCGCGCCACGTCCGAGGTCTCCTCGCCGCTGACGAGGTCCAGGTCGGTGCTGATCCACACCCGCCCCCGGCCGGGCTCGCCCCCGTCGACGGACCGGAAGTGCAGCGACCCGATGAAGCCGCCGCCCCAGACGCCCTCATAGCTGCGGGCCGCGACCTCGTCGTGGTGCGGCATCCCGGCGTGGAAGCCCCCCGCGACCTCGGCGGTGTCCTGCCGGACCAGCCGCCAGGCGGTGGCCCGCACCACGGCCTTGCTCCCGGCATACAGGGTCGCCTCGACGAGCTCGATGGTCCGCCCCGGACGCACCGTCTCGCACCGGACCTCGACCTCGGAGGCGGGGATCACGCCGAGGATGTCGTAGGTGATGCGCGCCAGCTGCATGTCCTCGCGCGGAGCGTGCCGTTCGACGGCGTGCGCGAGCAGGCCGGCCACGGGTCCCATGTGCTGCTCCCAGGGGTTCCAGGCGCCCTGGGCGTGCAGCGTGGGCTGGTACCTCCCGTCGCCGAGGGCGAGGTAGTAGGCGGGGGTGGTGGAGTCGAGAAGTGAAGGGTCCGGGCGGGTGGGTCCCGCACTGTCCGGGTGGGCGGGTGGCGCGGGCGTCATACGGCCACGCTAGACGGGCGAGGGGGCCTCTGACACCCTGTGGCCATGCCGGAGACCGAGCCCCGACGCCCCACCCCCGAGGGGTTGACCATCCGACCCGAGGACACGCGTGACCACGCCGCCGTGCGCGACCTCGTGGCGCGCGCCTTCGTGGAGGAGCCCACCGTCGCGGACCTGGTCAGCCTGCTGCGCGCCGACTCGGCGGCCGAGGCGGGGCACTCCTACGTCGCCGAGATCGGCGGCGAGGTGGTGGGGCACGTCATGATGACGCGGGCCTGGGTCGACGCCCTGCCGCGACTGGTCCGGGTCCTGGTGCTGTCACCCCTCTCGGTGGCCCCGGAGTGGCAGTCCCGCGGGATCGGCGGCGCCCTGGTCGAGTTCGCGCTCGCGGAGGCCAGCGGGGGCGACCACCCCCTGGTGTTCCTCGAGGGATCCCCGCTCTACTACACGCGATTCGGCTTCGAGCGTGCCTCGCGGCTCGGCTTCGTGGCCCCGTCCCGACGGATTCCCGACCCGGCCTTCCAGGTGGTCACCCTGCCGGCCTACGAGGACTGGATGACCGGCGCCCTCGTCTATCCGGACGTGTTCTGGCGCCTCGACGCCGTGGGGCTGCGCGGCGAGCAGCTCGCCGACGTCGGGGCCGCGCTGGGGGAGTAGTCCGGGTTGGATAGGGTCGCGCCATGAGCACCCGCAACCTCCTGCGCAGCGAGGCGCAGCACCGGTCCGAGCACCTGCGCGTCGCGACCTACGAGGTGGAGCTGGACCTGTCGGGGGCCGATGATCTCGCCCGGGCGACCTTTCCCACCCGCACCACCGTGGCCTTCGCCGCCACGACGCCGGAGACCTTCCTGGACTTCCTCGGGCCGGTGGTCCACCGCGTCGAGGTCAACGGCACGGACGTCGAGGTCGAGCATGACGGCAACCGGGTGCAGCTGCGGGGCCTGCTCGTCGGTGGGGACGGCGTCGGTGGGGACAACGTGGTGACGGTCGAGGGCGAGGGAGCCTACTCGCGGTCCGGGGAGGGTCTGCACCGCTACCAGGACCCCGTGGACGACGAGGTCTATCTCTACACGCACTTCGAGCCGACCGACGCCCGCCGCGTGTTCGCGGGCTTCGACCAGCCGGACCTCAAGGGCCGGTTCACGGTCGTGCTCACCGGCCGCGCCGACTGGGAGCTGCTCGCAAACCAGCCTGTGGCGTCACGGGACTCGGCCGGCACCAGGGACGACGGGGTCCAGCTGGTGCGACAGGTGCACGCGCCCACGCCTCCGCTGTCGACCTACATCACCTGCGTGGCCGCCGGCCCCTACCACCGGGTCGAGGACGTATGGCGCCGCGGCGGCCCCGACGGCACGCAGCTCGAGGTGCCGCTGGCCGCCCTGTGCCGCCGCTCCCTGGTGGGGTCCTTCGACGGCGAGCGGATCCTCGACACCACGCGCCGCGGCCTGGACTTCTTCCACGAGCACTACGACTTCCCTTATCCCTGGGGCAAATACGACTCGATCTTCGTGCCGGAGTACAACCTCGGCGCGATGGAGAACCCCGGTCTGGTGACCTTCCGCGACGCGGGCTACGTCTTCCAGTCCGCGGCGACGCGCTCCCAGCACGAGCTGCGCTCCAACACGATCCTGCACGAGATGGCGCACATGTGGTTCGGCGACCTCGTGACTCCGCGCTGGTGGGACGACCTGTGGCTCAAGGAGTCCTTCGCGGACTACATGGGGACCGAGGCCAACGCGCGCGCAACGGAGTTCACCGACGCGTGGACCCCCTTCTGCGCACGGCGCAAGGCCTGGGCCTACCTGCAGGACCAGCTGCCGACGACCCACCCGATCGTCGCGGACATCCCAGACGTCGAGGCCGCCAAGCAGAACTTCGACGGGATCACCTACGCCAAGGGCGCGTCCGTCCTCAAGCAGCTCGTGGCCTACGTCGGCAAGGACGAGTTCTTCGCGGGCGCCCGGCAGTACTTCCGGGACCACGCCTACTCCTCGACCGGGCTCGCGGACCTGCTCTCCGCCCTGGAGGCGGCGTCCGGCCGCGACCTCGGCGGGTGGAGCCGGCTCTGGCTGCAGACGGCCGGCATCGGCACTCTCACGCCGGAGGTCGTGGAGCGCGACGGGGTGGTCGAGCGCCTGGTGCTGCGCCAGGAGGCGGTCGACGCGATGACGGGTGAGCCGGTGACCCGCCCGCACCGTCTCGTCGTGGGTCTGTATGCCCTGCAAGGAGACTCGCTGGAGCGCACCTCGCGGATCGAGCTGGACCTGACGACCGACGAGCACGAGGTGACCGAGGCGGCCGGCCTGCCGGTGCCCGACCTGGTCGTGGTCAACGACGACGACCTCACCTACGCCAAGGTGCGGCTCGACGACCGCTCGCTGGCCGCCGCTCGCGGTCACCTGAGCTCGATCGGGTCGTCCCTCACCCGCGCCGTGCTCTGGTCGGCGTTGTGGAACTCCTGCCGCGACGGAGAGCTCCCCGCCGAGGACTACGTGCGCCTGGTGCTCGACCACGCGCCCCGCGAGGAGGACGTGGCCCTGCTGGCCAACGTGACCGCCAACGCCCAGACCGCGGTCGAGGCCTATGCCCCGGCCTCCTCCCGCCCGGCGATCCGCGAGGCCTTCCTCGACGGGGTGGTGCGCGAGCTCGAGGCGGCCCAGCCGGGGTCCGGGGCGCAGCTGGTGTGGGCACGCGTGCTCGCGTCCGGGTCGGCCACGAGCCCGCGGCACGCCGACCGCGTGCGTTCGCTGCTCGAGGGGGCGGCCGAGGTCGAGGGACTGGCCCTGGACCCCGAGCTGCGCTGGGCCTTCCTGCAGTCGCTGGCCGCGCAGGACCGCGTCGCGCCGAGCGAGCTGGACGCCGAGCTGCAGCAGGATCGCACGTCCCTGGCGCCGGTGCGGCACCGGGCGGCGCTCGCGTCATACCCGCGGGCCGAGCTCAAGCGCGAGGCCTTCCGCACGGTCGTCGAGGACACCAGCCTCACCAACGATCTCGTGTCGGCCTGGACCACGGGCTACGCCCAGCCGGGTCAGGCGGCGCTGTCGGCAGAGTTGGTGCCCGCCTACTTCGCTGCGCTGGAAGGCATCTGGGACTCCCGCAGCCAGGAGCTCGCGTCCCGAGCGGTGCTCGGGCTGTTCCCACGTGGCGCCGACCTGGAGCCGGGGCAGGAGCCCGAGGCGCACCCGGTCCCGGTCGCCGCGCAGGCCTGGCTCGACGAGCACCCGTCGGCGCCGGGCGGGCTGCGGCGGCTGGTGATCGAGCAGCGCGACCACGTCCTGCGCGCGCTCCGCGCCCAGACCCGCCGGGGGTAGAGGCATCAGCCTGCGGTGCGAAGGCCGGTCGATGCCCTCGCCGCCGGTAGGTTCGAGGGCATGACGACCGTCACCGGCGACACCTACCGGATCACCGTCCTCACCCCGCAGCTCGTGCGTCTCGAGCAGTCCCTCGACGGGAGGTTCGAGGACCGCCCGACCCAGGTCGTGCTGCACCGTGATCTCGGAGAGGTGCAGACCGAGGTCACCCGCACCACCCAGGGGGTCGAGGTGGTCACCGACGGCTTCCACCTCAGCTACGACGAGGGGCCGTTCAGCCCCGAGGGGCTCTCGCTCCAGGTGCGCGGGGGCGTGTCCAGCTACCACTCCGTATGGCGGTTCGCCGAGCCCTTCGAGACGCTCGGGGGCACGGCGCGGACCCTCGACAAGGCCGACGGAGAGATCCCGCTGGAGCCAGGTGTCCTGTCCCGCAACGGTTTCGCCGTCCTCGACGACTCCCGGTCGCTCGTGCAGGGCGAGGACGGGCTCGAGCCCCGCCCTGCCGGCGCCATCGACCTCTACGTCTTCGCCCACGGCCGCGACTACCGCGCCGCGCTGCGCGACTTCTACGCCCTCACCGGCCCGACGCCGCTCGTTCCGCGCTACGCCCTGGGCAACTGGTGGAGCCGCTACCACCGCTACTCCGACGACGAGTACCGCCGTCTGGTCGAGCGATTCGCGAGCGATCGGCTGCCCTTCTCGGTCGCCGTCCTCGACATGGACTGGCACATCACGGACCCGGACCCGCGGTTCGGCAGCGGGTGGACGGGCTACACCTTCGACCGCGAGCTGTTCCCCGACCCGGCGGGCTTCCTTGACTGGCTTCATGATCGGGGCATGCGCGTCACGCTCAACGACCACCCGGCGGACGGGGTGCGGGCGTTCGAGGAGGCCTATCCGCAGATGGCGCGGTCGCTGGGCGTCGACCCCGCGACGGAGGCGCCGCTGTCCTTCGACGTCACCGACGAGCGTTATCTCGCAGCGTTCTTCGAGCACGTCGCGCACCCGCTGGAGCGTCTCGGCGTCGACTTCTGGTGGATCGACTGGCAGTCGGGGCCCTACTCGCGGCTCCCCGGCCTGGACCCGCTGTGGGCGCTCAACGATCGCCACTTCCACGAGCTGGCCTCGACGGGCGTGCGGCCCATGATCTTCAGCCGCTACGCCGGGCCGGGCTCGCACCGCTACCCGGGGGGATTCTCCGGCGACGCGGTCATCTCGTGGGCGTCGCTGGCCTTCCAGCCGTACTTCACCGCGACGGCGTCCAACATCGGCTACGGCTGGTGGAGCCACGACATCGGTGGCCACATGTGGGGCGTCAAGGACGACGAGCTGGCCGTGCGCTGGGTCCAGCTCGGGGTCATGTCGCCGATCACGCGCCTGCACAGCGCGGCGAACCCGTTCAGCGGCAAGGAGCCCTGGCGCTACGGCCCGCTCGCCGAGCGGGTCATGGGCGAGTGGCTTCGGTTCCGGCACCGCCTCGTGCCCTACCTCTACACGATGGCCGAGCGGGCGAGCGTCCAGGGCCGGCCGCTCGTGGAGCCGCTCTACCACGAGCTCCCTTGGCGCGAGGAGGCCTACGAGGCGCGCAACACCTACCTCTACGGCTCCGAGCTGCTCGTCGCGCCGATCACCGAGCCCGGCGACGCGCGCTGCGGTCTCGGGCGCGTCCAGACGTGGCTGCCGCCGGGTGACTGGTGGGACGTCACCACCGGCTGGAGGTATGCCGGCGACCGCCGCCTGGTCGCCTACCGCGACCTGTCGACGATCCCCGTGCTCGCGCGCGCCGGCGCCATCCTCCCGCTGGCCGCGGACGGCGGGGACGACTTCTCCGTCGACGAGGCCGACGACCTCGAGATCCGTTGCTACGCGGGCGCGGACGGCTCGTTCACGCTCTACGAGGACGACGGGGCACCCCAGGCGGCGCTGCGGGCTGCGCGGACGCCGATCCGCCTCGGGTGGGAGGCGCGCACCGTCGTGGTCGGCCCCACCGAGGGCGCGACCGACGTCGTGCCCGCCTCGCGCACCTGGCGGCTCGCGGTGGTGGGGGTGCCCGCAGGCACCCGTCTCGCGATCACGGTGGACGGGGTCCCGGTGGACTGCGACACGGTGACCGACGAGGGACGGCATACGGTCGTCGCCGTCGTCACCGGGGTGACCCCTGCCCAGCGGGTCGAGGCCCGGATCCTGGGCGCAGATCGGCTGGCGGACAACGACATCCACGCCGCGACCTATGCCGTCCTCGACGCCGCGCAGGTGGAGTTCGAGGCGAAGTCCGCTGCGCTGCAGGTGATCACGTCCGGTGCCGCCCCCGCGCACGTGGTCTCGCAGCTGATGGCCCTCTCCCTGGACGAGGCCCTGCTCGGTCGCCTGGTCGAGCTCGTCACGGCCTCGGAGCCGGTCACCTGACGGCAGCTCCTGACAGGGCGTCCAGGCTGACCATGGGTGCGCCGTCGACCCAGTCGGCGCGCGTGGATCCCTGCGCGGCGTACCACGGTCGGACCCGCCACGCGGTGTCCGTGAGGCGCGCCCGTTCGGTCGGGTGACGCACGATGCTCGCGACGACCTGGAGGTCCAGGTCCGGTTCGTGCAGGCGCAGCCGGGCGTTCGGGTCGGCCGCGAGGTTCGCCAACCAGTGGCGAGGGCCAGGGGTTCCGACGACGTGCAGGCGTCCCTCGTGAACGACGTACCAGATCTCGAGGGTGCGCGGGCGCCCGCTGCGTCGGCCCGTCGTGGTCAGGTCGCAGACGCCCGTGGGTGGCAGAGCGGCGACATCGAGTGGGCTGGGAGCCGGGTGGACGCCCCCGTCGCTGGTCGGCCCGGCGCGTGCTCGTGATCCCATGCACCCCAGCCTGGATGGTCAACCTGGGTTGAGGTCAAGGGCGTCCGAGTTCGCACCCACCGACATCGTGAGTGTTTCGTCCAAGATTCTTGGACGGAACACTCACGATCATGGAGGTGGGGAGGGCCGTCCGGGGCGGAGATCGGCGGGCCACGTGGGCCGACCGGCTAGGTTGGGTCCGACGAGCAGAGGGAGGGTGCCGTGCGCCGCACGACGACGAGCCTGGCCGGTGCGGGGGCGATCGCGCTCGCTCTGGGGGTGGCGGGCTGCACCTCGGACACCCCGGCCCCGCAGGACGTGGCCAGGCAGTATGCCGAGGGCCTGGCCCGCCTCGACCTGACCGGCGTGCCCGTCGACGGCGTCGACGCCGCCACCGCCACGACCCGCCTGACCGCCCTGACCAAGCCCCTGGCCGGCACGAAGCCGCAGGTCAGCGTGCGACAGGCCGGTCCCGACGAGGGGGAGTCCACGACGGCCCGCCTCGCGGTGACCTGGCCCGGGACGGGGGCGAAGCCCTGGAGCTACGAGACGACCCTCCCCCTGGTCAAGCGGGACGGGACCTGGCGCGCGCAGTGGAGCCCCGCGACGGTCGTGGCGGGGGGGGCGGAGGGGGACACGATCCGCGCGGAGCGCACCGCCGCCCGCCGTGGTCGGGTCCTCGGCGCCGGCGGCGCAGCCATCGTCCAGCCCCGGCCGGTGCGTCGCGTCGGCGTCGACAAGGTGACCGTCACGCCCGAGCAGGCCCTGGCGGCAGCGCCCAAGGTCGCGGCCTTCGCCGGGCTCACCGACACCGCTGCCTACGCGGCGCGGGTCAGGGCGGCGGGGCCCAAGGCCTTCGTCGAGGCGATCGTCCTGCGCCAGGGCGACCCCACCCTGGCCCGGCTCGACGCCCTCACCGCCTCGACGCCGGGGGTGGGGGTCGTGGACGCCGAGCTCCCCCTCGCGCCCACCCGCACCTTCGCCAAGCCCATCCTCGGGACCGTGGGGGAGGCCACCGCCGAGGTCGTCGAACGGTCCAAGGGTGCGGTCGCGGCCGGCGACGTCGTCGGCCTGTCCGGACTGCAGCAGGCGCAGGACGCGACGCTGCGAGGCACCCCCGGGCTCACGGTCTCGCTCGTGCACGCCGGCACGGCCAAGCCGGTGCACAGCACGGAGCCGGTCCCCGGCCGGGACGTCACGACGACGCTGGACGTCGCCCGGCAGACCCGCGCCGAGCAGCTGCTCGCGGGGATCAAGCCTGCTAGCGCCCTCGTGGCCGTCCGCCCCTCCACCGGTGAGGTCGTCGCTGCCGCGAGCGGCCCTGGGGGACAGGGATACTCGACCGCCACGCTCGGCAAGTACGCCCCCGGCTCGACCTTCAAGATCGTCAGTGCGCTGGCCCTCCTGCGCGGCGGCGTGACCCCCACGACGCCCGTGCCGTGCACCCCGACCCTCACGGTCGACGGCAAGCCCTTCGAGAACTACGACGCCTATCCCGCCGACGGCCTCGGCCAGGTGCCGCTGTCCACGGCCTTCGCCAAGTCCTGCAACACGGCGTTCATCGCCTCGCGCGACAAGGCGTCCGGCGACGCGCTGCCGCGGGCCGCCGCGTCGCTGGGCCTGACCGCGACCCCGTCCGCCGGCGTCCCCGCCTATCTCGGCGGCGTGCCGGCGCCGGGCAGTCAGGTCGAGGCCGGCTCCGAGATGATCGGCCAGGGCGAGATCACGGCGAGCCCGCTCGGGATGGCCACGGTGGTCGCCAGCGTGGTCAAGGGCGGCCCGGTGACCCCGCGGATCGTCATACCCACCAACGAGACCGGCGCCACGACGCCCTCTGCCAGCGCGACGCCCCCGACCACGGCGACGCCCTCGGCGGCGACGGCTCAGCCGGTCACGGCCGCCGAGGCCGCCACCCTGCGCACCCTCATGCGCGGGGTCGTCACGGGCGGCAGCGGCGCGTCGCTCGAGGACCTGCCCGGCGATGTGATCGCCAAGACGGGCACCGCGGAGTTCGGCACGACGACCCCGCCCAAGCTCCACGCCTGGATGGTCGCGGCCCGAGGCGATCTCGCCGTCGCGGTCTTCGTCGACGAGGGGGAGGGCGGGTCGCGCACGGCCGGCCCGATCCTCAGGGCCTACCTGCAGGGATGAGGAGCGACATGACGACCACCTCTGGAGCGCGGTCACACACCTCCCCCTGGGAGCTGTATGACGGCCTGACGGCGCTGGTGCCTCGCGGCGTCACCGTCACCACCTGCGTGGTGTCGCGGTGGGCGCTCGTCGAGACCGACGCCGGCGGGGCGGGGCTGTCGAGCGTGCCCGACGACGGCCGCGACGACCCGCACGGGCCGCAGGACGTGGTCGGTCAGGACCTCGCCGACGTGGCCGCGCTGGTGCGCTCGTGGGACCGACGCCTCGCCGCGATCGGGCTCGCCGCCATCAACGCCTGGTGCAACACCCAGGAGCGGCTCGAGGCGCACGCCGGTGACGTGATCGACTGGGACGCCTCGGCGTTCGAGCGGTCGGGGGAGCTCGTGCAGGGGCGCCGGGTGGCCGTCGTGGGGCGCTTCCGCCACCTCGACCAGCTCGCGTCCCGCTGCGACCTGACGGTCCTCGAGCGCCGCCCCCAAGGTCGTGACCTGCCCGACGCCGCAGCGGAGTTCGTGCTGCCGGAGGTCGACCACGCGTTCATCACGAGCATGACGCTGGCCAACAAGACGCTGCCGCGGCTGCTCGAGCTGAGCGGCGGCGCCCGCACCACGCTGGTGGGGCCGAGCACGCCGCTGGCGCCCGAGGCGTTCGCGGGGCGGGTCGACGAGATCAGCGGGTCGCTGGTCTACGACGCGCCCTGGTGCCGCCGCGCCCTGATGCAGGGGCAGGGGATGGCCTCGATGCGGGGCGCCCTGACGCTCTTCAACCTCCGCGTCCCCGCCTGACCGCCCGCCCCAGACCACCCGCCATTGGTCACCAATGACGTGTCGAGGGGTGTTATGAACGATCCAAAACGTCATTGGTGACCAATGGCGCGAGCCGGGTGAGCCGCGCGAACCACGCGAGCCGGGGGAGGACGCGGCAGGTCAGATCAGGTCAGGTCAGGGGCAGCGGACGACCTGGCCGGCATAGGCCAGCCCGCCGCCGAAGCCGAACAGAAGGATCGGGGCGCCGCTCGCGACCCGTCCGCTGCGCACGAGCTTGGACAGGGCGAGGGGCACGCTCGCCGCCGACGTGTTGCCGGACTCGACGACGTCGGTGGACACGACCGCGTCGGTGGCCCCGATCTTGGCCGCGAGCGGCTCGATGATCCGCAGGTTGGCCTGGTGCAGCACGATCCCGGCGAGGTCGCTCGGCGCGACGTCGGCCCGCTCGCAGATCTGTCGGGCGATGGCCGGCAGCTGCGTCGTCGTCCAGCGAAAGACGGCCTGGCCCTGCTGGCTGAACCCGTCGGGCAGCTCCTTGATGACGACGGCGTCGCCCATCTCCGGCGCCGACCCCCACACCACGGGGCTGACCCCCCGCTCCGACGATGCCTCGAGCACCACGGCACCGGCGCCGTCGCCCACGAGGATGCACGTCGTGCGGTCGTTCCAGTCGATGAAGTCCGTGAACTTGTCGACACCCACGACGACCGCGCGCGTGGCGCTGCCCGTGGCGATCGCCTGTTCCGCGAGCGCCAGCGCGTGGCAGAAGCCCGAGCAGACGGCATTGACGTCCATGACCGCGGGCGCCGAGCCGAGCCCGAGCCGGCGGGCCACCTGGGCGGCGGTGCTGGGGGAGCGGTCGTGGTTGGTGCAGGTCGCGACGATCACGAGGTCGATGCCCGCGGGGTCGATCCCCTTGTCCTGCAGGGCGTCCCGTGCGGCCTCGGTGGCCATGTCGGCGACCGTCTCGTCCGGGGCGGCCACCCGGCGCTGCGCGATGCCGACCCGGCGGGTGATCCACTCGTCGCTGGTGTCGACCAGGCGGGACAGCTCGTCGTTGTCCAGGATGCGCGCGGGCTGGTAGTGGCCCACGGACACGATGGTCGAACCGATCACGGGTGGGCTCCTCGGGCAACGGTGGACGGGATGCGTCGGTTCGCCCCAGCATGCGCGTTACCCCTGGGTACGCAGAATCGGCGTCGTCTCGCCGGAGGTTGACGGATTGTGGCGACGCGTGGTCACGGATGCCGCTCCCCCCTATGGCGTAACGGGCGGGGGCGTCATACGCTCGCGAAGCGACCAACGTCGGTCGCACGCCATCTCTGGGAGGAACCGTGCACAAGCACCCATGGACCGGTCGAGGGAGACCGGTCATCGTCTCGGCGGCTGCTGCAGCCGTCGCGTTCGGCCCGCTGGCGATCGCCGGCGCGCCGGCCAACGCCGCAGGCCAGGGTTCTGCAGAGCTCTACATCGTCCAGGTCGCGGGCGCGCCGCTCGCCACCTACACCGGTGGGGTCGAGGGGATCCCCGCCACCAAGCCCGGCAAGGGCAAGAAGGTCAAGGTCCGGTCCAGCGCGGGGCAGCGCTACGCTCAGCACCTCAAGGCCGACCACACCGACACGCTCAAGGCCGCGGGGGTCCCCGCCTCGGCCAAGACGCGCGACTACACCACGTCCTTCAACGGCATGGCCGTGCGCCTCACGCCGGCTCAGGCGGCCAAGCTGGAGAAGTCCGGCGACGTCGTGCGCGTGTGGAAGAACGAGATCCGCACGATGGACACCAACACCACGCCGCAGTTCCTGGGCCTCGACGGCCCGAACGGCGTGTGGCAGAAGCAGTTCGGCGGCAACGCCAACTCCGGCTCCGGCATGATCATCGGCGTCATCGACTCGGGCATCTGGCCCGAGAACCCGTCCTTCGCCCCGCTCGCCAACCCGACCGACCAGTGGCGCATCGACCAGAACTGGAACGGCGTCTGCGACGGCGGCACCGGACCCAACAAGGTCACCTGCAACAACAAGCTCATCGGCGCGCGTGCCTACTACAGCGCCTCGACGGTCGAGCCCTTCGAGTTCAAGACCCCGCGCGGCTACAACGACCACGGCACCCACACCGCGGGGACCGCCGCCGGCAACTACGGGGTCCCGGCCTCGATCAACGGCATCTCGGTCGGCAAGATCTCCGGTATGGCGCCTGCCGCCCGCATCGCGGCGTACAAGGCCCTGTGGGCGACCCCTGACGGCCGCGCGAGCGGCGCCACGGTCGACCTCGTGGCCGCCATCGACCAGGCGGTCGCGGACGGCGTCGACGTCATCAACTACTCGGTGTCGGGCTCCAGCGTCTACTCCGTGACGCCGGACGAGATCGCGTTCTTCAACGCCGCCGACGCCGGCGTCTTCGTCTCCGCGTCGGCCGGCAACTCCGGTGACACCGTGGGCGAGTCGTCGGTCGCGCACAACTCCCCGTGGGAGATGACGGTCGCCGCCAGCACGGCGCCCAAGGCCGTCAGCAAGAAGGTCACGCTCGGCAACGGCCAGACCTACACCGGTGTCGGCACCGGCGGCAAGATCGGCCCCGCGGCCGTCATCGACTCCGAGAAGGCCGGCCTGCCGGGCGCGGACGCGACCAAGGTCAAGTACTGCTACTCCGACGTCGACGACAACCACGGCAACGGCATCACGCCCGTCCTCGACCCCGCCAAGATCAAGGGCAAGATCGTCCTGTGCACGCGCGGCGGCAACGCCCGCGTCGACAAGGGTGAGGCGGTCAAGGCCGCCGGCGGCATCGGCATGATCCAGGTCAACACCGCGGACAACCAGTCGCTCAACGCCGACTTCACGCCGGTGCCGATGATCCACCTGTCGGCCACGGACGGCGCCAAGGTCAAGACCTACGTCAACGCCGACGCCAACCCCACCGCGACGCTGGGCGACCCCTACCTCGACCCCGCCGCGCGCAACCCCGAGATGGCGGGCTTCTCGTCATACGGCCCGTCCCTGGCCGGTGGTGGTGACCTGCTCAAGCCCGACATCACCGCCCCGGGCGTCGACATCATCGCCGCCGTCTCGCCCAAGGCCGACGGTCACAACAACTTCAACTCCATGTCCGGCACCTCGATGTCGGCCCCGCACATCGCCGGCATCGCCGCGCTCATCAAGCAGGCCCACCCCGAGTGGACCTGGTCCCCGATGGCCGTGAAGTCCGCGATGATGACGACCGCGTCCCCGCTCGACGACAAGGGTCAGCCGATCCAGCGCTCGGGCGAGAACGCCACCCCGCTCGACATGGGCTCCGGTCACGTCCGTCCGGCCCAGGCCCTCAACCCGGGCCTGGTCTACGACTCCTACTCGCCCGACTGGCTGATGTACCTCTGCGGGATCAAGCAGCTCGAGCTCGTGCAGGCGCCCGGCACCTGCGACCGGGTCGGCACCATCGACCCGAGCGACCTCAACTACCCGAGCATCGCGGTCGGCGACCTCGCCGGCTCGCAGACGGTCACGCGCTACGTGCGCAACGTCGAGAGCAAGACCGCGACCTACAAGGCTCGCGTCCAGCAGCCGACCGGCGTCAAGGTCTCCGTCTCGCCGTCGACCATCACCGTCAAGCCGGGTGAGACCAAGAAGTTCACGGTCACCTTCACCCGCAGCGCGGCGCAGATGAACCAGTACGGCTTCGGCGCGCTGACCTGGCAGGGCAACCGCGGCCAGGTCGTCCGCAGCCCGCTCGCGATCCGCCCGGTGGCCCTGGCCGCCAGCACCAGCGAGATCAAGAGCGCGGCGACGTCCGGCTCCGAGGTCATCAAGGTCACGCCCGGCTACTCGGGCACCCTGACCGCCAAGCCCGCCGGCGCGATCCCGTCGCAGGTCAGCACCGGCACCGTCACCAAGGGCGCCGTCCTCACGACGACCGTCCAGGTGCCGGCCGGCACCAAGGCCGCCCGCTTCGCGACCTTCGACGCCGACTACCCGCAGGGTGTCGACATCGACCTCGTGGTCAAGAAGGACGGCAAGGAGATCGGCAACAGCGGCGAGGCCACGGCCCAGGAGCAGGTCACGCTGATGAACCCGGCGGCCGGCACCTACACCGTCGAGGCCAAGCTCTTCGCCGGTGCGGACTCGCTCGCGATCAAGCAGCACTCGTTCGTGCTGGGCGACAAGGCCGAGGGCAACCTCACGGCGACCCCGGCCACCCAGTCCGTCACGATGGCCCGACCGACCACCGTCACGGCCGCCTGGAAGGGCCTGACCGCGGGGCAGCACTACTTCGGTGCGATCTCCCTCGGCAACGGCGCGGCCACGGTCAAGGACGTCTTGGTCAGCCTGGACCCCAAGTGACCTCAGCCCGCTGAGTCACCGACGAGGGCCCGTCACCTCCGCGAGGAGGGGGCGGGCCCTTCGGCATACCTGCTCTGCTCTGGTCAGGCCGGGGAGGTGAGACCGTTCAGGTCGGGCAGCACGACGTCGGCGCCCGCCTCGCGGAGCGCCTCGGCCGAGAAGCTGGTGGTGACGCCGACGACGGTCCCGACGCCCGCGGCTCGCCCGGCCCGGACGCCGGCTGGGGTGTCCTCGGCGACCAGGCAGTCCTCGGCGCGGACCCCGAGGGTGCGTATGGCGAGGAGGTAGCCGTCGGGCGCCGGCTTGCCCTCGGTGACGTCCTCGCGGGTCACCATCGCCGCGAACCGCTCGGAGCCGCCGAGGAGCTCGAGCGCGGCGACCGCCCAGCGACGGCCGGCCGAGGTGACGAGCACGCACGGGATGCCGCGGGCGCAGGCGTCGTCGACGAGCTCCCGTGCCCCGGCGACCGGCTCGGGGAGCAGGTCGTGGGGGTGGTGCGACACGACCTCGTGGAAGAGGGCGGTCGGGTCCTCGGCGGACCAGGGGCCCGGGGTGCTGGCAAAGACGTCGTCCGCGCGGCGACCGGTGAACAGCGAGAGCAGCGCGTCGTCGTGCTCCCACCCGCGGGCGCGGAAGAAGCGCCGGTAGGCCTCGCGGTGCACGGGCTCGGAGTCGACGAGCGTGCCGTCGAGGTCGAGCAGCAGCGCGGCGGGTCGCCTCAGCTCGGCCACGTCAGCAGCGTCTCGCCCACGGCGACCGGCGATCCGGCGCGGTCGGTCGGCACGGCGCCGGCCAGCTGGTCCAGGACGCACACCATGACGATGGGGGAGCGGTCGCCCGCCTCGACGGTGGTGGGATCCCAGCGGACCACGGCGGCGCCGGCGTCGACGTGGGCGCCCTCGGTGGCGAGGACCTCGAAGCCCTCGCCGCCGAGCTGGACGGTGTCGATGCCCAGGTGGACGAGCACCGCGATCCCGTCCCCGGCGATGGCGAACGCGTGGGGGTGCAGCTTGGCGATGGTGCCGGAGATCGGCGCGACGGCGGTCTGCGGCTCGCGCGCCGGGTCGACGGCCAGGCCGGGGCCGACCATCTCGGCGGCGAAGACCGGGTCGGGGGCCTCTGCCAGCGGCCGGATGGTGCCGGTCGCCGGGCTGAGGACGTCCGTCACAGCAGGTCCTCGATGTCCTCGGCGAGGTTGTCGGCCTCGGGGCCGACGACGACCTGCACGACCGTGCCGGCGGCGACGACGCCGTGCGCGCCGGCGGCCTTGAGGGCGGCCTGGTCGACCACGGAGGGGTCCTTGACCTCGGTGCGCAGGCGCGTGATGCACGGCTCGATCTCGACGATGTTGCCGGCGCCGCCGAGGGCGGCCAGGATCTGCTCGGCCTTGGTCATGTCAGGGGTCCTTTCGGGATCACGCGCGGTCGTCGGAGGACGAGTCTGCTTCGGTCTGGGTGACCTTGGCGAGCCCGCGCGGGCTGTCGGGGTCCAGGTCCAGCCGGGCGGCGAGGCGTTCGACGACGAGCTGGGCGGGGACGATGGTGCCGATGGGGGCCAGCGTCTCAGGTGCGGCGGGTGCCGGCACGTGCAACCCGCAGGCCCGGACGAACTCGTCGTCCCCACCGATGCCGATCACGGTGGCGCCACGCTCGGCCAGCGCTCCGGCGAGCTCGGTCATCGGACCGGTGAGCGGGCCGTCCTGGGCGCAGACGAGCACCGCCACCGCGCCCGGACGGACGACGGCGATCGGCCCGTGCCGCAGGTCGGCGTAGGAGTAGCCGCGCACCGGGCGCAGGCAGGTCTCCTCGATCTTGAGCGCCGTCTCGAGCGCCGTGCCGAGCAGCAGGCCGCGGCCCGTGACGATCGTGGGGCCCATGGCCTCGGCCAGGGCGCACGCGGCCTCGTCCACGCCGGCGCCGGCCTCGATGACCTGCGCGATGCGCCGGGGGAGCTCGGCGAGCTCGGCGTCGAGCGTCGTCGGGGTGGGCGAGAGCGCGGTGGCGAGGACGGCCATGGCGATGGTCTGGCCGAGATAGGTCTTGGTCGCGGGGACGGCGAGCTCGGGACCGGCCTGGGTGACGAGGGCGAGGTCGGCCTCGGCCGCGAGGGGGGAGTCGGCGACGTTGGTGATGGCGACCGTCGCAGCGCCCTGCGCGCGCACCAGCGCCTGGGTCTCGACCAGCTCCTGGGTGCTTCCGGACTGGCTGACGGTGACGACGAGCGTGTCGGACAGGTCGACGGTCGCCTGGTAGTGCGTGAACACGCTCGGTGCCAGCATCGCGGCGGGACGCCCGGCATACGTCTCCAGCAGGTAGCGGCCGTAGAGGCCGGCGTTGTCGCTGGAGCCGCGCGCCGCGAACAGGACGTGGCGCCGGCCCTCGGCGAGGGCGGCGATCTCGGGACGCATCGGCACCAGCGCCTCGATGGTGCGCGTGGCGGCGGCGGGCTGCTCGTGGATCTCGCGCAGCATCTGGCTCTCGATCATGACGTCTCCTTCGAGTCACGAGTCGGCATCGGCACGGTTGGGCGCGTTGACAGCGATGGCGACGAGGTGGATCCTACAGGTCCGTACTGGTACGGACCAGTATGCACCACACTGCCGGACGAGAGGACCCCGATGCCACCGCGAACCCGCCTCTCCGACGGCCCCGTCCCCAAGCACGTCCAGCTCCGCGAGGCCCTCGCGGGCCGGGTGCGCACCCTCGGGCCGGACGACGCCATCCCGTCCGAGCGGGAGCTCATGACGGCCTACGACGTCAGCCGGGCCACGGTGCGCCGGGCGATCGAGGGGCTCATCGCCGACGGCGTCCTGCACCGCATCCAGGGCAAGGGGACCTTCGTGACCCGGCCCCGCGTCCAGTCCCACCTGCACCTGGCGTCGTTCACCCAGGACATGCGCCGCCGGGGGCTGACCCCCTCGACCCGGCTCGTCGGGATCAGCCTCGAGGAGCTGCCCGGCGAGGTGGCCGGGGACCTGCGTCTCGAGGCGGGCGTGCCGGCCTGGCTCGTCCAGCGGGTGCGGCTCGCCGACGACGAACCCATGGCCTTCGAGCGGGCCTGGCACCCCGCGGACCTGCTCCCCGGCCTCGACCAGCACGACCTGACCGGCTCGCTCTACGACGTGTTCGCCCACGAGTACTCCCTGACCGTCGACACGGCCGAGCAGACCGCCTGGGCCGACCAGGCCCAGTCCGCCGCCCGCCACCTCGGGGTGTCCACCACCGCCCCCGTCATGATCTTCGACCGGCTCTCCCGCTCCGGGGACCGGCCGATCGAGCGCGTACGCAGCTGGTACCGCGGAGACCGCTACCAGGTGCACATGACGCTCGACCGCACGATGACGCCCTGACGCCGTCGCGCCGCACCACCCCGCACCCCCGAGAGGAACATCCGATGAGCACCACCAGCACGACGACGGCGTCGGCGCCCCGAGAGCGCAAGGGCCTGGCCGCCGCCCAGAAGCTCGGTCGCAGCCTCATGCTGCCGATCGCCGCCCTGCCCGCCGCGGCCATCCTGCTGCGCCTCGGCCAGCCCGACATGCTCGGGGCCGACGGCGCCGGGTGGACCCAGGTCGCCCCCGTCATCGCGGCGGCCGGTGACGCACTGTTCGCCAACCTCCCGCTGATCTTCGCCGTCGGCGTGGCCATCGGCTGGGCCAAGAAGGCCGACGGCTCGACGGCCCTCGCCGCCGTGATCGGCTACCTCGTCTTCAAGGGCGTGGGCGACGCCATGTCGCTCCTGGTCCTCGACCAGCCCACCAAGGCGGGCGAGAAGCCTGCGCTGATCAACTACGGCGTGCTCGGCGGCATCCTGATCGGTCTGCTCGCCGGCTGGCTGTGGCAGCGGTACTACCGCATCTCCCTGCCGCCCTACCTCGCGTTCTTCGGCGGCCGACGCTTCGTGCCGATCGTGACGGCCTTCGCCGCCCTGCTGCTGGCCGTGCTCACCGCGTTCATCTACCCCGCCTTCAACACCGGGCTCACCTCCGTCGGTGAGTGGGTCGCCAAGAACACGATCCTCGGCGGCTTCGTCTACGGCACGCTCAACCGCCTCCTGATCCCGCTTGGCCTGCACCACATCCTCAACTCCGTGCCGTGGTTCATCCTCGGCGACTACACCGCCGCCTCGGGCAAGGTCGTGCACGGCGACATCGCCCGCTTCCTGGCCGGCGACAAGACGGCCGGCGCCTTCATGACCGGCTTCTTCCCGATCATGATGTTCGCCCTGCCCGCAGCGGCGATCGCCATCTGGCAGGAGGCCAAGCCGGCCGCCAAGAAGGTCACCGGCGGCATCATGCTCTCGGCCGCGCTGACCGCCTTCCTCACCGGCGTGACCGAGCCGCTCGAGTTCGCCTTCATGTTCGTCGCCTGGCCGCTCTACGTGATCCACGCCGTCCTGACCGGCACCTCGCTGGCCCTGGTCAACGCCCTGGGCATCAAGGACGGGTTCGGCTTCTCCGCCGGCGCCATCGACTTCGGGCTCAACCTCGGCATCGCCACCAACCCCTGGTTGCTCGTGCCCATCGGGCTCGGCTACGCCGCGCTGTACTACGTCCTCTTCCGGTTCGTCATCCGCAAGTGGAACCTCAAGACCCCCGGCCGCGAGGACGAGGGCGAGGAGAGCGGCGTGCTCGACTCCGACGCCCGCCGATGATCCTCACCGCGCAGCGTCTGCTCACCACCCGGGGCATCACCGGCCCCGGGTGGGTGCGCGTCCAGGGGGACACGATCGTCGAGGTGTCGTATGCCGAACCGCCCGCACCCGGGGCCGGTCCCGACGCAGAGGACTGGCTGGACCTCGGGGACGTGCTCCTCGCGCCGGGCTTCGTCGACGCGCACAGCCACGGAGGCGGCGGTGCGGCATACACCGATGGCACCCAGGACGCCGCACGCCAGGTGATCGCCACGCACCTCGCGCACGGGACGACCACGATGATGGCGAGCCTGGTCACCGACACGATCGACGAGCTCGCCCGGCTGGTGGGGGTGCTCGCGCCGCTGGTGGCGGACGGCGAGCTGGTGGGCGTGCACCTCGAGGGGCCGTGGCTGAGCCGCTGCCACAAGGGCGCGCACGACCCCGACAAGCTCGTGCCCCCGACCCGGGCAGACCTCGACCGCCTGCTCGGCTCCCATCCCGGCACCGTCCGGATGGTCACGCTGGCACCCGAGCTGGAGGGCGGCCTCGACGCGGTCCGCACCGTCGTGGGGCGCGGCGTCGTGGCGGCGATCGGCCACTCGGACGCGACCTACGACATCGCGCTCGACGCGATGGATGCTGGGGCGACGGTGGCGACGCACCTGTTCAACGCGATGCGGCCGCTGCACCACCGCGAGCCCGGCATCATCGGCGCCTCGCTCACGGATCCCCGCGTGGCGGTCGAGGTGATCTGCGACGGCATCCACGTGCACCCGGCGATGGTGCGTCACGCCGCCGACACCTGCCCCGAGCGGCTCGTGCTCGTCACCGACGCGATGGCGGCGGCGGGGGCACCGGACGGTGAGTACCTGCTCGGGCCCCTCGGCGTCGAGGTCATCGACGGCGTCGCGCGGCTCGTCACCAACGGCGCCATCGCCGGCAGCACGCTCACGCTCGACCGGGCCGTCCGCTACGCGGTGCACGTCGCCGGCGTCCCGCTGGAGGTGGCGCTCGCCGCCGCGACGGCCAACCCGGCCCGGGTGCTGGGGCTGGACGACCGCGGCACGCTCGAGCCGGACAAGCGGGCCGACCTGGTGGCTCTCGACGCCGACCTGCAGGTCACCACCGTGGTCCGCGCCGGGATCCCGCTCGGGGACTGACCCCGGGCCGATGTTCCTACCCCAGGCGCGGGAAGGGCCGGTCACCGTGATGCGGTGACCGGCCCTTCGTCATACGGGCTCGAGCGTGAGACTGGGTGCAGGATCCGGTGTCAGCCCGGCGTCAGTGACCCGCCGGGCGACCGGTGTCCTCGGCGTCGTCGGTGTCGACGTAGTCCGGGACCACGATCGGCCGCAGCCGCGCCCACGCCATGAAGCAGCAGGCGACGACCAGCAGGGCGAGGCCCGTCCACAGGTTAGCGTTGACGCCACCGGTCTTGTCGAGCTCCTTGTCCCCGAAGAGTCCCATCAGGGTGAGGACCAGGCCGTAGAGGCCGAGCAGGTAGCCGATGAAGTTGCGGATGTCGAACGCGCCCGCCTTGTGCTTTCCCTTGCCCGGGCGAGCGGCTGAGGTGCTGGTGCTGGAGCTCATCGGTGCCTCCTCAGGCGAAGATCGTGTTGAGGATGATGACGAGGACGAGAGCCAGGCCGGCCAGCGGCACCGGGCGCGCCAGGAGCGGCAGCGACGCCGCGTCCGCGTCGGTCAGGCTCTCCTTCGGCGTCTCGGAGTAGACCAGGCCGACGAGGGACTCCCGCGGCTTGGGCTTGGTAAACATCGTGACGACGACGCTCACGACGATGTCGACGACGAACGCCGTCGAGGCCGCGAGGAAGGCCAGGCCCTGCCCCGCCATCTCGAAGGCACCACCGAACTTCGAGGCGTACCAGAGGCCGATCGCCGAGACGGTGCCGGCCACGAGGCCCGCCCAGCCGGCGGTCGCGGACATGCGCTTCCAGAACATGCCGAGGATGAACGTCGCGAACAGCGGGGCGTTGAAGAAGCCGAACAGCGTCTGGAGGTACTCCATGACGTTGCCGAACTGGCCCGCGATGCTGGCGGTGAACACCGCGATGACGGTCGCCGCGACGGTGGCCAGACGGCCGACGCGCAGGTAGTACTCGTCCGGCTTGTCCTTGACGGCGTACTCCTGCCACAGGTCGTAGCTGAACACCGTGTTGAAGGCCGAGATGTTGGCGGCCATGCCGGCCATGAACGCCGCGAGCAGACCCGCGATCGCCAGGCCGAGCAGACCGTTGGGGAGCACGTCGCGCATCAGCAGGAGCAGCGCGTCGTTGTAGGTCGCCGTCGTCTCGCCGCCACCCTTGAGGGTCTTGATCTCGCCGACCAGGACCGCCGCCACCATGCCGGGCAGGATGACGATGAACGGGATGAACATCTTGGGGAAGGCGCCGATGATCGGTGTCTTGCGGGCCGCGGTGATGGAGTTGGACGCCATCGCGCGCTGCACCTCGACGAAGTTGGTCGTCCAGTAGCCGAAGGACAGCACGAAGCCGAGGCCGAAGATGATGCCGACGACCGACAGGATCGGGCTGTCGAAGCCCGACAGCGCCTGACCCGGCCAGGAGGACAGCTGCTCGCCGCCACCGGGCGAGGCCGTGACCTTCTCGGTGAAACCGTTCCACCCGCCAACGCGGTGCAGACCGATGAGGGTCAGGGGCAGCAGCGCCGCCACGATCACGAAGAACTGCAGCACCTCGTTGTAGATCGCGGCCGACAGGCCACCGAAGGTGATGTAGGACAGCACGATCACGGCGGCGACGATGAGGGACACCCACTGCGGCCAGCCCAGCAGCGCCTCGACGATGCGGGCGAGCAGGAGCAGGTTGACGCCCGCGATCAGCAGCTGCGCCAGCGCGAACGAGATCGCGTTGACCAGGTGCGCTCCGGGACCGAAGCGGCGGAGCATGAACTCCGGCACCGACCGCACCTTGGAGCCGTAGTAGAACGGCATCATCACGACGCCGAGGAAGAGCATCGCCGGGATGGCGCCGATCCAGAAGTAGTGGAAGGTCGGCATACCCATCTCGGCGCCGGTGGCGCTCATGCCCATGATCTCGACGGCACCGAGGTTGGCCGAGATGAAGGCCAGGCCGGTCACCCACGCGGGGAGCGAGCGGCCGGACAGGAAGAAGTCGATGGAGCTGGAGACCTGGCGGCGCGCGGCGAAGCCGATGCCCAGGACGAACAGAAAGTATAGCGCGATCAGGAGGTAGTCCACCCAGGTCGCGTTGATCAAGGTGTCCTTGGCGGCGAGGGCCGCGGCCGGAGCGATTGCAGTCATGGGACCACCCTTGCGTCGGTGGAAAGGTACGGCGGGACATTACCCCCGCCTCGCGGTGACCGCCCTCCGGGCCGATCGTGGCACTCGCACTGTGGCCGAACCGTCATACTGGGCGGGCCATGTCATCGCTCGCGCCGCCGCCCGCAGGGGCGCGCATCCCCCGTGAGATCTGGGTCCTCGTCGCGGCGGCCCTGGTCATCGCGCTCGGCTTCGGCCTGATCGCGCCCGTCCTCCCCGCCTATGCCCGGTCCTTCGACGTGGGCGTGACGGCTGCGTCGGTCGTCGTCAGCTCGTTCGCGCTGATGCGGCTGGTGTTCGCGCCCGTCGGTGGGCGACTCGTCGGCCGGCTCGGGGAGCGCCCCGTCTATCTGGTCGGCCTGCTCATCGTGGCGGTGTCGACGGGGGCGTGCGCCTTCGCGGGGACCTACTGGCAGCTGCTGGTCTTTCGCGCGCTCGGTGGCATCGGCTCGACGATGTTCACCGTGTCGGCGGCGGCGCTGATCGTGCGCCTCGCGCCGCCGACGCTGCGCGGGCGGGTCTCGTCGGCCTACGCGTCGGCCTTCCTGACCGGCAACATCCTCGGCCCGGTCGTCGGTGGGGCGCTGGCCGGCCTGGGCTATCGCGTGCCGTTCATCGTGTATGCCGTCACCCTCGTCATCGCGTCCGGCGTCGTCGCGGTGTTCCTCTCCGGCGCATCGTTGCGGCCCGCGCCCGGCTCGGTGCCGCTGCCGCCGATGACGCTGCGCGAGGCGTGGGCGCACCCGACCTATCGCGCCATCCTCGGGGCGGGCTTCGCCAACGGGTGGTCCAACTTCGGCATGCGCGTGGCGATCCTGCCGTTGTTCGCCGTCGCCGCGCTCGGCACCTCTCCCGCGGTCGCGGGGCTCGCGCTCGCGGTGTTCGCCGTCGGCAACGCCGCCGCCCTCACCGTCTCCGGCCGTATGACGGACCTGCGGGGCCGCCGCCCCCTCGTGGTCGCCGGGCTCGTGGTCAACGGGATCTTCACCATGCTCGTCGGGGTCACCGGCTCGCTGTGGTTGCTCTTCGCCGTGTCCCTGCTGGCGGGGGCCGGGGCCGGGCTGTTCAACCCCGCGCAGCAGGCCGCCGTCGCCGACGTGGTGGGCAACGAGCGCTCGGCGGGCGAGGCGCTCGCGAGCTTCCAGATGGTGCAGGACGCCGGCACGATCGTCGGGCCGGTCCTCGCGGGCCTGATCGTCGACCACTACGGCTACGGCTGGGCGTTCGCGATGGCGGGGGCGATCACCCTGCTGGCAGCCGTGCCGTGGGTGCGCGCCCCCGAGACCGCCCCCGCCACCACCTGACCCACCCTCATCCCCTCACCACCCCATCGCTCCCGCCCCCATCGTTGGGGAGCTTCGGTGCCGCCATAGCGACACCATTCCTCCCCAGCATCGGGGTGGCCGTCACGCGGCCTTGCTGGCCCGACACCGGTGACAGGTCGGCATGGGCTGGTCCCGGCCCCGCGTGCGCAAGACCGCCGCGACCTGCCGAGCGATCGCACACGGCTCACGGGTCACCTGGCGCCAGCCGTAGCGCAGGGTCGTCCACTCCAAGACCGTGTGTGCGTTGTCGCGATCCATGTCCCGGAACGCTCCCTGCCCGGTGTGACCAGCCTTGCCGTCCAGCTCGATCACGACGCGTTCGAGCGGGTAGGCCGCGTCGGCGACCCGACCGGTGTGGGGCACCGAGAACTGTCGCACGCTCTCCGGCAGCCCATGGGCGCGCTCGACGTCACGGAGATAGGCCAGCTCGAGATGTGTCGTGGTGCCGGACGATATGTCTGCGAGGAGCGCCTCGAGGATGGCGCGGTGCGGGTGGCGGTGTCGTCCGTCCAGCCGCCGCTCCACGTGGTCCGCGGTAGTCAGCCCCTTCTGGCAGGCGTCGAGCAACGGGGTGATGGCGTCGGCCGCGGTGTCCGCGGCAGCGGCCAGGTCGAGGACCACGTCGACGACCTGCAACCGTGGGAGCTCGCTGGGGCGAGGGGGCAGGTGTACGCCGCGCCGATGACGAGTGAAGCGCCACCCAGCGTGTGGCTCGACCCGGCGCCGGTGCGGCACAGCGATGTCCACCACCGGCGGTTCGTCCTTCACCAGCCCCCAGAGGAAGGCCGCTGCCCGTCCGGCGACCACAGCGCCCTGGCCGGCATGGAGCAGGCCTGCCCAGATGCGGGTCGCGAGCGCAAGGTCGGACGTCGGGGTGCCGGGTCTCGCGTCCACGCAGTAGATCCCGGGCATCACCGTGGCCCAACCCTGGGACCTCCAACGGATGGCGCTCGTGCTGAGCCCCGCCTCCAGGAGCTCGGCGCGCGTGAGAACGCCTGCGCGTGAGGCCGAGAGCTGCATCAGCTCGGGTGGGAGTTCCAGCATGCGTCGAGGATGGCCTGTCGGGGGGAGGACGGTCAGCCTTCCTGGAGCGCCTGTGGATCGCGACGCGGATGACGCGTCGCGCTGTGGACAAGGTGGGCGGCGACAGGGTTCGGGACAGCTGTGTGGTGCTCGCCCCGTTGCCGGGGAGCTTTGGTGCCGCTATGGCGACACCAAAGCTCCCCGCTGATGAGGCAGTCAGCGGGAGGGGTAGGGGCGCGGCAGGCGCAGCCCGTTCAGCGCCATCACCCGACGCCCCAGGTCGGGGTAGTTCGTGATGAAGCCGTCCACCCCGTTGTCGATCAGCGTCTGCATCGTCGCCGGGTCGTCGACGGTCCACGGCACGACCTTGAGCCCGCGCGCATGGGCCGCGTCCGTCATGGCGCGGTCGGCATACAGCCGGAAGCCGGGCTCGCCGACCTTGCCGTCCTGCGGGAAGCCGTAGGTGGGGGAGAGGGTCGTCACCCCCGGGATCGACGCAGCGGCCGCCACGAAGTCGCCGCCGAAGTCGTCCGCGTCGATGCCGCCCAGCCACGGCGAGGCCCCCGGCTTCCCGACCTGCAGGAAGTCATGGTTGGTCAGCGCCACGAGGGGCAGCGACCGGTCGAGGCTGTGCATGACCTTGAGCGCGCCCCAGTCGAAGCTCTGCACCGTGACCTGCTTCTTCAGGCCGGAGCGCCGGATCTCGGCGTGCACCGCCCGGACGAAGAGGTTGCGCTGCATCGTCTGCTCCGGCGCGCCCGCCTCGACCTTGGTCTCGATGTTCATCATGACCTTCTTGGCCTTGTGCTCCCGCACCACGGCGAACACGTCGCGCAGCTCGGCGAGCCGGTTGCCCCAGACCACCTCCTGGCGGGGGTGGTCGGGCAGCTGCTGGTAGCCGCAGTTGAGCGTCTTGACCTGGGCCAGCGTCAGGTCCTTGATGAACTTGCCGACGTACGGGAACTGCGGGTCGCCGGCCCGCACCGGTGCCGTGTCCGCACACTTCACGCCGGACACCTGGCGGTCGTGGGTGACGACGACCTTGAGGTCGCGGGTGACCTGGGTGTCGAGCTCGAGGGTGGCGACGCCCAGCTCGAGCGCCTTCGCGAAGGCCTCCGGCGACTCCTCGGTCGTGAGGCCGAGCCCGCCTCGGTGGGCCTGCAGGTCGAAGGCCTTGGCGGGCTTGGGCTTCGGCTTGGCGGACGGCTGGGCGGTGGCGGACGGCGCGGCGAGGCCGGCCAGGGCGAGGGTGGCGAGGGTTGCCGCGGCGGTGCGGGTGAGGCTCACGAGGGCTCCTGCGAGGTATGGCGAGCGCGCTGCTCGCTCGACGGGTCCTGCCTGGTGCGCACGACGCTAGGTCTCGCCGATGACCTCCCGCCCATCACCGGTTGAACGTCAGGGGGAGGATGAAGCCATGGACCATCGACCGAAGCACGTCGACGCCGATCCTGACGAGGATGGGCACGAGCACGAGCACGAGCACGTTCCCGTGCCGGCGGGGATCCTGCAGGCCGCCCGTGCCGCGAGGCGGGTCACGGTCCTGACGGGCGCGGGCATGAGCGCCGAGAGCGGCATCCCGACCTTCCGCGACGCGCAGTCGGGCCTGTGGGCGCGGTTCGACCCGATGCAGCTGGCCACCCCCGAGGCGTGGGAGGCTGACCCGGCGCTCGTGTGGGCGTGGTATCGCTGGCGGGCCGCCCTCGTCCGAGGCGTCGAGCCCAACGCGGGGCACCGGGCGCTCGCGACCTGGGCCGACGAGACCGCCACGCAGGTCCGCGTCGTCACCCAGAACGTCGACGACCTGCAC